>CAZCKZ010000070.1:0-7828 GCA_964499395.1 uncultured Gallionella sp.
GTTCGATGCCATTGCTGTCGCGCTTGGATTGCAGGCGATGCAGGTTGACGATGCAGCTCTTGAGTACCAACGTCGGGTGAAGGACGCGTATCAATCCGTAATCGGCATGCTCGAATTCGACAGCGGTCTTTCTGATTTCTTCATTCGTCAGCCCGATCAGCGTTCCCATGAAGTCGACGAACAACGTTCGTCCATCCGGTGTCTTGTAAGTAACGATAGCAGTGTTGGGCGTATGATCGTCCGGTTTCGGAATGTTGAGTGTCCCGTGCAATTCCGTTGCAAAGATTCGGGCATCGTGCTTTGTGGCCAGCACATCTGCGTCTTGCGTGAGGTAGGGCGTTTTGCCCTTCGGCACAGGGATGTTGAAATAGTCGACCCAGAAGGTTAGTGACTGTCCGCCGACCAGAATGGCTGGGCGGGATGCTTTTTGCAGTGCCTGGAATAATGCTGGAAGGTCGCTCGGCTGAAACCAATCGTAGCCGGCGACCACGGCTTAACCCGGCATGTGAACGATGCGGAATTCGCCGGGATCGACCTTTGCAATGAGCTTGGCACGTGCTACCGCTTTTGCTGCTTGCAAGTGGCTGGAGGCCTTGCTGAATGCAGCTTGGCGAGCCGGCTTTTGGCATGATGGTTTGGCCGCTACAACTTTCGCAAGGCGAGCGCGTTTCGCAGCGGGCTTCGCTTTGTTCGCAACGTCATTGGCAAGGGCTTGTTTCATGAGGATATCCTAGCACGTTAAGTCGTGGTCATTCAATATGGCGTGCCGTCCTTATGCGAGTACTGCCATTTGCCATCGACCATTGCGGCCTGCATGTCGTCGTCGGGATACACGACGGTATCGCCTGCACTGCGGTCGCCGACCTCGAGGTAGATGACCTCTTCGCCTGAGCGATTCAGCAACTGGTGTGCATTGCCGGTCCCGAACCGGAATCCCGCGCACATGCCGGCGGAGAGTTGCGTTTCGCCGGCATCGGTAATCAGCACCGGATCGCCCTGCAATATGTAAATGAACTCGTCCTGCCTGGAATGGGCGTGCCGCAAGGCCGAGCTTCCACCGGGCATCAGCCGCGTCAGATTTACCCCGAAGTTGGTCAGGCCGAACAGGTCGCCGAGCGGTCGTTTCTCCCGTCCCGCCATGCGCGAGGCAAACGGCTCGGGATAGTTCGATGGTTTTGTGCGTGGCGGAACTTGCGATGCTACTACGGCGATTGCGTCCTTTTGTTCATTCATGGCGGCTCCTGATATTTAGGTATTCAAGGGTTGGAATATCTCTTCAAGCAATTCTGTCGAACCGGGTTAAAGGGGCCAGGCTCGAAATAATTTACGTTGAATCATCAATCGAATCGTCCCATTGTTCGGTAGAAAGGCGGACAAGCAACGTCTCGTTTGAGTGAAGCGCAGGAACCCTGCGTGGTTGCGACATTGCTGTCAGGAATTTGAAGTACTCGATCCATGTTGCGTCATTCTTGCACTCATATTCCATTCGACGTTCCCGATCCTGAAAGCGGCTGGTCGCGATACGCACCGCGACACATGGCCGGTATTCCTGCCGGGTCAATGTTCAACCGGGAAGCGCGCCTGGTGCTTATCATTGTACGGGCGAACAGAACCACAGCTTGTTTCCCTCGCTGTCCAGAAAACTTCCGAAATAGGAATCGCCATATTGCTTGACCGGATCGGGGATGGAGACGCCACGCGAGAGCAGTGCCTTTTCAGTATCGGGGGCGTGCTCGGTGGCGATTGTAATGCGGGGGTTCAGATTGTCCGAAGGCGGGGCATGCCATTTGCTCTTCAGCATCAGGATGGTTTGTCCCATAAGATAGCCGACCTCGGTTTCGTCTACAGCAACAGGGGCCAGGGAAAGCGTGTCGCGATAGAACTTATGGGCGCGCTCGATATCGGGCGCCGAGAGCGCAATGCCTTTGATGCGCAGGAATCCCAAAGGCGAAGTTTCCATAGCTGTTTCCTCCAAACGTTGATTTATCAAGTTGGTACTTTGTTCAGCAAAGTTGGCAATGTACTTCGAACGTCCCGGCAGTGCCGGCCCCGCGTTTACTCATTCGCCAGGAAAACGCCCCTGACAAACCGGGTTTGCCCTTCCTGAAGACTGCGCCGCGCGTTGCCGGCCTTTTCCGCGAGATTGTCGACGAACACCGACAAGCCCAGTTGAACCGTCGCGGCGGCTGCGGGAGGCGCACTCACAGGTGTCACGCTCACGGGGCCGCTGTTCAATATCATGTCGCTGACATCCTCGAAAGCTTCGGCGACGAATCCGCATTCGCCAAGCAATGCGTGCATCTCTTCGGCGGAGACCAGGAAGTTGTCGGCAGGGTCGGTGGCCCAGGGCAGCGGGAAATAGGTCGTGGGTTCTGCTCCTGCAGACATTTCCTGAAAGGCGAAGCGGCCGCCGGGCTTGAGCACGCGGCATATTTCCCTGTAGAGCGTGCGTTTGTCCGCGATGTTCATGCCGACATTCTGCATCCACACGGCATCAAAGGTATCGTTGGAAAAAGGCAGGTCAAGCGCGCTGCCCTGGTGCACATTGATACGGTCGTCAAGGCCGGTCAGCCGGTTCAGCAGTACCGCACCGGTGCAATAATCGGATGTCAATTCGATGCAGTCGACGCGGCAGCCGGGCGAATGGGCAAGCATGCGGGCGGCACCGGCCAGCCCGGCGCCGATATCGAGCACGCGATCTTCGGCGCATATCTGTGCCAGTTCCTGCAGTTCGCGCGAGGCCTTGAATCCGCCGGTGTGGAAATGATCAAGCGCCCCCAGTTGCTCCGGCGTGATGCCTTGCCCGGGATCCAGGCCAACCGTGCGCAGGGCCGCCAGGATTTTCGCCTCGATGTCGCGGGCAGAATAGTGTGCTTCCAGACCGGCCATAGTCAATTCCTCTTCGACGTGATTCAATGGGATTGGATTTGAATTATTATTTGTTGCACTATACCTCGGTTTGCTGCCGACAAAACATCTTCTTCAAGCCGGCTTCACCATATCGTAGGCAAGTTTCAAAATCAGGATGACCAGCAGGAACAGGAACAGCGCGCGGATGAAAGGTGTGCCGCGTTTCACCGCAACCCAGGTGCCGGTATAGGCGCCCAGCATATTGAAGATCGCCATCGGGATCGCAATTTTGTACAGCACGTTTCCGGTTGGAACAAAGAACATCAGCGCCGCGATATTCGTCGCGATGTTCACGAATTTTGCCGATGCGGAGGCCTGCAGGAAGTCGAAGGCGAAGTAGCGGATGAAAAGAAAGATCAGGAAGCTTCCGGTGCCCGGCCCGAACAGGCCATCGTAAAAACCGATCCCCCCCCCGATCAGCACCGACAACACGCGTTCGCGTGTGCCGATCTCGAGGGGCCGTTGTATCGCACCGAAATCTTTTTTTCTGAAGATGTAGACGGCCATGACCACAATCAGACATAGCACCAAAGGACGCAGCAGCCCTTGCGGGATCAGTGACACGGTTGCGGCGCCGAGGAAGGACATGGCGAAGGCACTCATCGCGGCAGGCAGCACGAGTTTCCACGGGATGGTTACTTTCCCGACGTAGGAACGGGCCGCTACGGATGTACCCCATACCGCAGAAAACTTGTTGGTGCCAAACACGGTTGCATTCTGCGCGCCGGGCAGCACGTTGATCAGCGCCGGAATCTGGACCAGGCCGCCGCCACCGACGACGGCATCGATCATGCCGGCGCAGTAGGCGAATACGCAGAGTATCGTGAGGTGCAGCATGAAAGGTCAAAGGGGCCGGGTTCGGATTATTTTCGCCGCATACGATATCACGACGGCAGCACCTTTTTCGCCGCCATGAAACTTGATCCGCTTGCCCTGTGCCAGCCCGGCTCGCCGCCCCGGCCGGAAACCGGTCTGGCTAAATATCGTATATGGCGACGTAATGCGTGGTCTCTTTCCGGTCGTTTTTCACGGCAGTGATGACCATCCCGATCGCAAAATCATTGCCCTGCTTGTCCCTGATACGCGTTTCCCCGGCCCAGGAGCCATTGCGCAATAGTTGATCCCACATTCTTTTGTAGTAATCGTCGCCATACCGGTCGGTCTTCAGGAAACGGGTATTCTTCCCGATCAATTCTTCCGGGCTATAGCCGCTGATCTTCAGGAACATCTTGTTGGCCCGGAGGATATTGGCCTGTGCGTCGGTGATCAGGATCGGGTCCTTGCTCTCGAAAGCGACGGAGACCGTGCGCAAGTTATCCTCCGCCTGCCTGAGCTCGGTTATGTTCCGCGACATCGGGCGATAAACAAGAAGGTAGAGCACGGGAAAAATGAGCACGGAAAGCAATGTTGCATCCAGCAGGAATTCAGCCGTTTTTGGCATGGGCGGCAACTTGTCCAGGAAGAACAACACCAACAGTTCTTCAAGGAATGCCGTTACCGTCAGCGTGGCCAGCAATGTTGCTACCGGCAGCTGGAATGACTTTCGTGATGACGAAGGATGTTCGGACATAATTCAAAGCGCCTTGCTTTCTGATTTTCGACTATTTTCTGTATTTTAATGGGGCTCGGATTCGAGTTATTTTCGCCCTATACAATAACACGCCGAAAACGCCGTTTCGCCGCCACGAGACTCGAACCGCTCGCCCTGTGCCAGCCCGGCATGCAGCCCCGGACAGAAACCGGTCTGGCTAAATATTGTATATGGCGACGTAATGCGTGGTCTCTTCCTGGTCATTTTTCACGGCGGTGATAGCCATCCCGATCGCAAAATCAAAACCCTTCTTGTCCCTGATACGCGTTTCCCCGGCCCATGAGCCTTTGCGCAATAACTGATCCCACATTTTCTTGTAGTAATCCTCGCCATACCGGTCTGCCTTCAGGATACGGGTATTTTTCCCGATCAATTCTTCCGGGCTATAGCCACTGATCTTCAGGAACATCCTGTTGGCCCGGAGGATGTTGGCTTGCGCATCGGTGATCAGGATCGGGTCCCGGCTCTCAAAAGCGACCGAGACCGTACGCAAGTTTTCCTCTGCCTGCCTGTGCTCGGTAATGCTCTTCAACAAGGGGCGGAATACCAGCAAGTAGAAAATGGGGAAGGTCAGCGTGGACAACAAAGTCGAGTCCATCAGGTAAACGGCGATCTTTGGCATGTGCGGCATCATTTCCAGGAACATCGCCACCAGCAGATTGATCACGAATACCGACGCGGTCAGGATGATCAGCAGTCTCGTCACGGACTGGTGATATTTCTGATGCGATGACAAGGAATTATCAGACATGGATCAGGGAACCCTTATTTTTCGTCTTGTTGCCGAAGTGTTCATGCGAACAGTTTTCAATGCTTTTTGGCGGCGTACTCGACTTTCGGAGATCACCGGCTTTCCGGAGATTTTGGCTGCGCGGCCGGTTACCGGATCAAGCCGTCGATGATCGACGCCACCGGCCAGCCCGTCTGCCAGCTGGCCACGGATGGCCACGGATGGCCACAGATGGCCACAGATGGCCATGGACTGACCGTCCATTCGTACTTTCGGACACATATGATATTGAAAGGTTCAGTTCCGGCACTATCTGCCGGACACGGCATAGTGGTACGATGTTGGCTGATACAGCCCAGCAGGAATGCGCTCGCCGCTGCTGTAAAACTTTCCCATCGGCCGGCAGACATATGAACATCAATTCGGATATTTCACAGCGCGTCGTTGTCCAGCAGTCCGGCTTGCCGTGGATCGCTTCGCCCTTGGCAGGGGTTCAGCATCGCGCGCTGGAAGGCGGCGCCGAGGCGGCGGCACGCGCCACAGCTATCGTCAAGCTCGCGCCCGGTGCGAAGATCGGCAATTGCACGCGCGACCTGGGTGAAGAGATCGTGGTGCTCGACGGGGAGCTGACCGACGAATTCGGCAGCTACGGCAAGGGAAGCTACATCAAGAACCCGCCCGGTTCATCGCATGGCTGCGAGTCCGCTTCGGGTTGCCTGCTCTTCGTCAAACGGCACCATCTTGAAACGGATGACGATCAGCGCATCGTGGTGGATACCGCGTCTATGCCCTGGTACCGGGGACTGGTTGACGGCCTCTCGGTGATGCCGCTGGCGGAGTTCGGCACGCAGCACACCGCCCTGGTGCGCTGGGCGCCGGGCACCCGGTTCAACCCTCACCGCCACTACGGCGGGGAAGAGATCTATGTGCTGGACGGCGTGTTCGAAGACGAATACGGCCGCTACCCCGCCGGTACCTGGCTGCGCAGTCCGCACCTCAGCGCGCACTGCCCTTTCAGCATCGAAGGCTGCACCATCCTTGTGAAGGTGGGACATTTGCTGCAGGACGAAGCGGCCGCATGAAGCGCGCGGCGTGTCGTTGATGGATCAATGAGGCCGGCTCGGTTGGGCTATTTTTTTGGACTACTCTTTGGGCGGCTTGACGATGCTGATCACTTTCGCATTCGGTGGCTCGCCGTCGGCGTAATAGGGTTTGGCTTGATCGAAGTTGAGCGCTTCGCCCAATTCCCTTTCGCGATCCGAGATCAAGGCAAAACAATCCTTGATGTCCTGGATGGTGCTTTCCGACAGCGGGTTGGTGCGTCCGCCGACGGGTGTGACGTCCTTGACGATATTGCCCAGGGTCTTGCGCATGATGCGCATGATGCGTTGTTCCTTGCTTAACTCTTCTGTGTTCATGGATATAGTCCGGTGTGAATTGCAGGAAGCCACTTTACCTTAAAACGCGATCAGGGTCAGTTCTCGCTTCACGGCAAATTATCGGCCGATACCCGCGCCCTCAATTTGGTGAAGCGATTTCTGCCGGTTCGGGATTATCGCTGACTGCCTGTTTCAGGATCGCCTCGAACTTTTCTATCGGCATTGGCTTGGCAAACAGATAACCCTGGAAGTTTGTGCAGCCCATATCCTTGAGGGTTTGCAGTTGCTCTCCGGTCTCCACGCCTTCGGCAATGACGTCCAGATCGAGCGTATGTGCAATCGCAATGGTGGTTTTCACGATTGCTTTATCACTGGGGTCGGTAACAATATCGCGCACAAACGACTGGTCTATCTTGATCTGGTCGAACGGCAATCGTTTGAGATATTGCAGGGATGAATAGCCGGTGCCAAAGTCGTCCAGTGAAAACAATACACCGATATCGTTCAGGGCATTCATGGTTGAAACGGTGTCTTCGATGTCGTGTAGCAGCAGGCTTTCCGTAAGTTCCAGTTTGAGCAGCCTGGGGTCGATGGCATGACGTTGTATTGCAGCCCCGACTTGCGCCACGAACCCGGCCTGCCTGAATTGCCTCGCACTCACATTCACCGCAAGAACAAAATCGCGGGTGAGCTCATCATGCTGCCACGTCCTGAGCTGGGCGCAGGCTGTCTCCAGCACCCACTCCCCGATGGGCAGGATCAGCCCGGTTTCTTCCGCCAGCGTGATGAATTCGCCGGGTAAAACCAGGCCGCGTCTGGAATGTACCCAGCGGATCAATGCCTCGGTACCCAATATCCGGTTCGCGCTGTCCACCTGGACATGGTAATGCAACTGAAAGTCGTGCCGTTCGATGGCTTGCCGCAATTCGTTCTCGAGGGCCGCGTGCGCATGGACGGAGACCTGCATTTCAGGGTCGAAAAAGCACAGGGTGTTGCGACCGGATTTCTTGGCCTGATACATCGCGATGTCGGCCTGCTTCATCAACTCTTCCAGTGACGTTTGCTTCTCTTCAAACACGGTGGCGCCGATACTGGGAGTGCTGCGGTAATGATGCCCGGCAAGCTGGTATGGTTTACCGAGGTTCAACAGTATCTTCTTGCCGATGAGCTCTGTCTGGGATGCTGCGTCGACAAGCCGCTCGCTCAGGCCTTCCATTA
>CAZCKZ010000070.1:7838-8164 GCA_964499395.1 uncultured Gallionella sp.
TGAATTCGTCACCGCCCAAACGCGCCACCGTGTCGCCCTCGCGCACGCATGAGGCGAGACGCTGCGCGACCTGCTTGAGCAGCAGGTCCCCGATGTCATGACCGAGCGTGTCGTTGAGTGTCTTGAAATGATCGAGGTCGATAAACAGCAGCGCACTTTTCATGCCGCTACGCAAGCTGGTAGCCATCACGTGCTGCAGCCGATCCATGAGCAAACGCCGGTTGGGGAGGCCGGTAAGCGGATCGTAGTACGCCAGACGCTGTATCTCCTCTTCTGCCGCCTTGCGTCCGCTGATGTTTCTCATGAATGCAATATTGAGTTTCCTG
>CAZCKZ010000071.1:0-8146 GCA_964499395.1 uncultured Gallionella sp.
CGCCGACCTTGCCGATCCGGTCGGCGCCGGTGGGCACGGAGCCGCTTTGCAGGTCCGATTCTGCCAGTTGCAAATTCTTGATTGCCGCATTGATCTGCTGGTCGGCGGCAAGGAGTCTGGAATGCTGTTGCTGTAACCCGGCATCGGCTTCGTTCTGCATCGCATCCAGCATCCTGATCGCCGCACGCTGCTGTTCAACCGGCAAGGTTTTGATGGTGATGGTCGTCACTGCGCCGGGCGGGTAATTTTCCGGTGGGTTTTGCGTATAGACCGTCACGCCGTCCGGCCCGGTATATTTGTACACGGTCGTGTCGGCACGCGCAGCATGGATCGTGATCAGCAAAACAGCAACGGCAAACGCACTGACAGTTACGAACCGCATCGATCTGACTGGATGAGCCATGTCGACCTCCGATAAAGACTTCGGGTTTAAGCGTTGAACAATATTGCCGGGCAAAACGCGAACCGGCATCTTAACGCCGCTTGAATACTGATGCTCGCCGTAATAACGCTTATTGCTGTGGGTTATCTGCTAAGGATACAGCGCCGGTAGCCCGTGCCTGTTTTCAATCGGACTTTCCGGCACGCGCGGCGCGGGCAACAGTCTGGCAAGGGATGCGCCTTGCCAGGCGTCGCCCGCATAGCAGGCGCGATCCAGCTGCCTGAGCGCCTCGACGAGTGCGCCGCCGCCGAGCCGGCGTGACAGCTCGTTAAGGCCGGCCGGCGGGTTCGCCGGCCAGGCCGAAGCGGCCCAGGCAAGCAGATTCTTGCGCGCGGCATGCGGGTCGTTACTCAGGCATGCGTTTTTGAAAGCCTTGAATGCGTTGGCGGAGCGGGGCACTTCAGCCGGGCTGGCGTCCCTGATTTCCCCGGGTTGTGCCGGCAGTCCACGCCGGTGTGTATACCACCAGGCCGATGCGGTGCCGATCCAGAGCAGACCCAGGGCTGCGCTGAGCCAGATCCACGGCATGGGTTTGGCGTTCTGCTGTACCTGTGCATGCGCACCTGTCTGTGCAGCAAGGTCGGGTTGGTTTGGCGGCACCGCATTTGCCGGCGGCGGCAGCGTCGCTGCCGCAACCCCTCCCGCGGCAGGAAGGATGTCCAGGATGCGCGCGGGCAACGTGGCCACATGCTGGACATTGTGCACCGTGTCCCACCAGTTCAGTTTTACTTCAGGCAGTTCGAAGCGGCCGGGACGCATGGCAATCAGCGCGATATCCTGGTCGCGGCTGCCGAGCACCGTTTCGCCCTGTATCGTATCTTTTGCGCTGGACTGGTCGGGATAGGTCTTGATCCCGTCCGGCACTTGCATCAGCGAGCCGAGGTCGGGCAATTGGGCGCCGGTGAGACCGAGTGCGGTCAGTTGCAGATGGCGCGTGAGCGGATCGCCGACATGGATCGCACCCGAATCCGGGCGCCAGGTTTCCTGCAGCGTGACATTCTGCGCGGGCAGCCAGTTCGCGCCGGTCGCGCCGGCGGGGCGCTTCAGCACGTCCAGCGTGATGGTCTTGCCATGCAGGCGTATCGGGCGCGTCGCATTCAGCATCCCCGCAAGCGGCATTTGCCCGAAGATGTTGCCGAATGCCGGGTCGTTGCCGAACGGGTCGTTGCTGCCGGTGGCCTGCACCTGCGCGTCGAGCACTGGGCCGTCCAGGCTGAGCGTGCCGCTGCGCTGCGGGAATAGCAGGTATTTGCGCTCGACGACCTGGTAGCTGCGGCCATTGCGCAACTCGGTGGACTGCTTGTCCTTGCCGATCTGCTTGACCAGCACATCGCTGCTGGCAGGCAGGTCCAGGCTGGCCTGGAAGATCGGCTGGTCCGCATAGAGCCGCACCGTCAGCACGTCGGCGGCCTGCACATAGGGCTGCTTCTGGTCCAGCGTCGTCGTCAGGAAAATATGCGACGAAGCGTCGCCGGATGTTTGCCTGCCCTGACCGGAAGCTGTGTTGCCGCTGCCGCCCACCGTGAGTTCCAGCGCCGCGGTCTGCTGGCCGTCCCATTGCAGTGGCGGTATCCGGATCTTGCCGTCGTGCTTGGGCGACAGCAGCACGGTGACCTGGGTTTGCGAAGACATGTGGCCGTTGATGATCTGTACGTTCGAGCCGCTGCTGCTGCCGAGCACATCGAAGTCGTTGCGCAGCGGACCGAGATCGGGCTGGCTATCGGTGGTGCCGTCGTGCTGCAAACGCAACTGCACGGATTCGCCCGATGCGACATGGTCACTGTCCAGGGTGGCCGTGACCGATGCCAGCGCGGGCAGCGCGAAAGTGGTGAAGATCAATGCAAGGAAGATGCGATGGATGTTGTTCATTGCTGTGCCTTCTGTTGTCTCAACATGTACTCGATCATGAATTTGCGCCTGAGCAGACCACCGGGGTCGTCCGGGATGCTGCGCAGCCATTGCTCCCTGGAAAGCTGCTGTTCGCTCAATGGCGCCGATTGATCGGCGGGCGCCGCGTTGGCGATCCGGTTTCCAGCCGCGCCGGGTTTGCTTGCCGCGAGTCCGGCTTCCGCATCCTTCCTGGCCTGTGCCGCCTTGTCGGCGGACTGGCCGTTCGCGGATGGGTTGCCGGGTTTTCCGGCTTGTTGCCGGTCGGCTTCAGTCGCGCCGTTCCGGGTCTGTACGGACTGCGCAGCAGAATTTGCGTTGTTTCCCTGTTGTCCCGGACGAGGCTGTCCCGGATTCTTTTGCCGATTTTGTTGTGTCTGGTTTCCGCTTGAACCGGCTTGCGCATTTTGTTGCGCGGCAGAATTTTTACCGGCGGACTGCTGCCCGCTGCTGTTGTTTGCGCCTTTGCCGGACTGGCTGCCCTGTCCGCCCGAATTCGATCCCTGTTTGCTGCCGGACTTGTTGTCCTGTTGCTTTCCATTCTGTTGACCGTTCTGCTGCTTATTCTGCTGCGGCTGTTGCTGTTTCAATGCCTTCTCGACCAGGTCGCGGTTATGTTGCGCGTCATGATTTTTCGGGTCGCGCTTAAGTGCGGCATCGTAAGCATCCAGCGCGCCCTTCAGGTCGCCCATCTTCGCGAGCGCGTTGCCGCGGTTATAGTCGGAATCGCTGTCGTGCAGCTTGCCCAGTTCGCTGGCCGCCTGCCGGTAATCGCCGGTTTTCATTTCAGCGTAGGCCTTGCGCCTGGGATCCTTGTATTCCCTGACTGCAGCCCTTGCATCGCCATGCTGCAGCAGCTTTTCGCCGCGCTGGTCCGCGTTGAACCACAGACGTTCCCAGTTTGAATTGGCCTCTGCCGGAAGCGCGATCGCGAGCAGCATGAGCAATAGGGCGTAGCGCATCATAGCCAGTCCCTTCTTGCCAGCACGGCGCCCAGTATCAGCAGTAAAGGCAGCAGCCAGATACCCGCATCGCGCCACTGCGCGACCTGCACGCCGTGCACGGCCAGCGCGCCGTTCGCCGATTCGGATGTTGTTTCCATGCTGGCCAGCAAAGAGGGCAATTGCGCGATATCGACATAGCGGCCGCCGCCGGTTTCGGCCAGCTGTTGCAGGCGCGACCTGTCCAGTCGGGCCAGCAGCGCGCGGCCCTGTTTGTCCTGCACGAAGCCGCCGCCCGCGCTGGGTTGCGGCGCACCGCCGGTGGTGCCGACGCCGACGATGCTCAGCGAGATGTGTTTTGCCCTGATCGCTGCCGCGGCGGACAACGCTGCCGCGGGGTCGTCAAACCCGTCGGTCAGCACCACGATTTGCTGGTCCTTCGCGCCGCCCCGCTGGAGCAATTGGGCCGCCTGCTTGAGTGCCGGCGCGAGATGATCGCCGGGGCTGGGCATGATGTCGGGCTTCAGCGGCGGCAGCAGCGCCTTGACCGTCGCGACGTCCTGGGTCAGCGGCGTCACGGTGTAGGGTTCGTCGCTGAACACCACCAAGCCCACCCGCGCGTCATGCGCCGCATTCAGCAGGTCGTCCAGCGCGTAGCGTGCGCGCGTGACCCGGTCGGGCGCGACATCGGTCAGACTCATCGAGGGCGAAAGATCGAGCACGAATACCCAGGCCGCCGATGCGCGGAAGGCCGGTGCCTGGTCACGCTCCCAGCTCGGCCCGGCCAGCGAGATCGCCGCAATGCTCCACACCAGCGCGAGCAGCGGCCACGGCCTGATGCCGATGATGCGGTCCTCGTCGAGGCGCAATGTGGCCAGCAGCTCGGCGTCGATGAAACCCGACCATGCACTGTCGTTTTTGCGCCGCCGCGCCAGCCAGAACACCAGCCCCCACAGTACGGGCAATGCCAGCAGCCAGAGCGGCCGCATGAAATGAAAAGTGTTGGTGAATTCTGCCAGGCTCATTTCCTTCCCCGCATGAAAACCGCCGGTATGCTGAACAGCAGCGCCAACCCCAGCGGCCACTGAAACCATTCCCGGTGCGGGCGATACCATTGCTCGCGCGCGGCACTGGGTTCGAGCTTGTCGATACGCTCGTACACTTTCTGCAGCGCGGCCGCATCGGTCGCCCTGAAATACTCGCCGCCGGTGATGCGTGCGATCGACTTCAACGTGCCCTCGTCCAGGTCGGTATTGCCGCTGATCCCGAAAAAGCCCTGCTGTACGGCCGCACCCACGCCGATGGTGTAAATGCGCAGGCCGGCGCTTGCGGCCATCTTCGCGGCTGCCAGCGGATCCATCATGCCCGCATTGTTGCCCCCGTCGGTGAGCAGGATCAGCACCGTCTCGCCCTTTTTGCCTGTGCTGCGGTCGCTGTCCAGGCGCTTCAGCGCGAGCCCGATCGCATCGCCGATCGCGGTCTGCGGGCCGGCCACGCCGACCATCGCCTCGCGCAGGAACTGGCCGACGGTATCGAGATCTGTGGTCAGCGGCGCCTGCAGATAGGGCTGGGTGCCGAACAGGATCAGGCCGACCTGGTCACCCTGGCGGTGTTTGATGAAATCGCCCGCAACCTGTTGCACCACGTTCAGGCGCGATTCGTTGCCCGCCATGTCCTGTGTCGCCATCGAGCCGGATACGTCGACCGCGAGCATCAGGCGCCGCCCGGTGGTGGGCACCGGCAACGGATCATCCAGCCACTGCGGCCGTGTTGCGGCGGCGATTAGCAGCAGCCAGACCAGCACGAACAGCAGGCTGCGCATGCGCGCATGCCTGCTCAGTGCGGGGATCCAGACTGACGATACGGATGCAGCAAACGGGAGAAACAGCGCACCGCTTTGCGCATTTGCCCTGGGCAGGAAACGCGCGGCCAGCCAGGGCAGTGGCAGCAGCAGCAGCATCCAGGGCCAGGCAAAGTGCAGCATCATTTCCTCTTCAGAAAGGCGCGCGCGCCGGCAAGGATCACGGTGCGGTCCACGCTGGCGTCTCCGCCGTAGGCCGCGCGCAGCAGGCTGGTTCCGGCGTCCGCGGTCCATGCATTGCCGCCGTGTTCGATGATGAAAGCGATCCATCTTTCGCCGCTCAATCCTGCGACCCTGTCGCGGCCGAAACGCGCGACCGCATAGCGGCGCAGCAGATGTTCGAGCTCGCGTGCCAGCACCACATCGTCAATGGGCGAGGTTTCCAGGATTCTCAGCTGGTCCAGTGCTGCATGCTGCAGGCGCAGGTTCGGGTTGCGCAGCCTGAATATCAGGTAGGCGATGACCAGCGCGGACAACACCAGCAATATCCACCAGCCCGGTGCCAGTGGCCACCACCCCGGCGGAGGCGGCGCATGCTCGGGCGCGAGTTGCGCCAGCCAGTCCGGCGTCACGCCGCCCATGCCGGTTCCCGCAGCAAAGCGATCATTCTGTCGGTGACCGGGTCTTGCGTGCCGAGTCGGTGCAGCGGCAGATTCAATCGTGTCGCCAGATCGTTCAGGCGCTGTTCGCGCGCCTGCCAGGACTGTTGCCAGTTCATGCGGCTCTGATCGCCATCCATCCACCAGATGCGATCGGGCAGGCCGACGCGGTAGCTTCCGGATGGCAGCCCGCTGCTCTCCAGCGGATCGGTGATCCACAACAAACGGCAATCGCTGTGCAGGCTGGCGCTCGCGAGGATGTCCTCCGTCGCGGTGTCCAGACCGGAAAAATCGCTGAGCAACAGAACCAGGCTGCCCGGCTGCAGCAGCGGGCGCAAAGCCGATACCGCGTCGTGCAATCCGCCAGGTTTGGTTGTGCCGGGCCCGGCCGGCTGCGACTCCACCAGCGCCTGCAGTATCGGCAGCACGCCGGCCTCGCGGGCGCGCGGCGGGAAGATCAGCGGCGCGGACGCCGGGATCGAGAGCACCGCGCCGACACGGTCACCGCCGATCGCGGCAGCCCAGCAAAGCATCGCGGCGGCGCGCAGCAGGACCGACGATTTGAACTGGCGGCGGCTGCCGAAATAGAGGCCGGGATGAATATCGGCTACCAGCCATACAGGGCGCTCGCGTTCTTCCCTGAACAGTTTGGTATGCACGCGTCCGCGCCGTGCGGTGACGCGCCAGTCGATGTTGCGTGCATCGTCGCCGGCGGTATACAGACGCACTTCTTCGAATTCCAGCCCGCGTCCGCGCTGCGCGCTGCGGTGTCCTCCCTGCAACTGCGCCATTGCGGGCCGGTGAGCGCGCAGGCTCAGCCCTCTTGCCGCGCCGCGCAGAGCGGACAGTTCCTCGAGATCGGGAACGATCATGGCGCCGGAACTTTCTGCAGCAATTCGGCGATGCAGTCCTGCGCGGTGACGCCGCGCGCCTGTGCGGTGTAGTCGAGCAGCAGCCGATGCCGGAGTGCATTCGGCGCGATCGTCTGGACATCCTCGGGGCTGACGTAATCGCGTCCGTCCAGCCAGGCGAGCGCGCGTGCCCCGCGTTCGATGGAAATTGCCGCGCGCGGGCTGGCGCCCCAGCGCAGCCATTCGGCCAGCTTGCTGCTGTAGCTGTCGGGCCGGCGGGTCGCATCGACCAGCGCGGCGATGTAGTCGGCCACCGACGCGGCGAGGTTCAGGCCGAGGATTTCGCGGCGTGCCGCGAACACGGTTTCCTGTGCGAGCGGCCGGGCTGGTGGCGGCAATTCGCGCCCGTCCAGCGCTTCGCGCCGTGCCAGATCCATGATCAACCGGGTGTTCGCACGATCGGGATAGTCGACGACCGCGTGCAGCATGAAGCGGTCCAGCTGCGCTTCCGGCAGCGGGTAGGTGCCTTCATGTTCGATCGGATTCTGTGTCGCCATGACCAGGAACAGCCGCGGCAATGCATAGGTGGTCATGCCGACGCTGACCTGGTGTTCCGCCATTGCCTCCAGCAGCGCGGACTGCACCTTGGCAGGCGCGCGATTGATCTCGTCGGCGAGGATCAGGTTGTGGAACAGCGGCCCGCGCTGAAAACGGAAGCTGCCGTCTTCGGGACGATAAATGTCCGATCCGGTAAGATCTGCCGGCAGCATGTCGGGTGTGAACTGTATGCGCTGGAAGTCGCATTGCACGCCGTGCGACAGCGCCTTGATCGCGCGTGTCTTGGCCAGGCCGGGCGGCCCTTCGATCAGCAAATGACCTGCGGCCAGCAAAGTGACCAGCAGGCTTTCGACCAGACTTTCCTGGCCCAGGATCTGGGTGTTCAGATAGCGGCGAAGTTCCTTGAAGGTGGCGAGGGCGTTGTTGCTTTCTGTGCTGGCCGGATCAACCGCAAGACTGTCCATTATTTTCTCCTGTAAATTTTTGTAACAAAATAAATTCCGATATTGCGATAGCAACCCCGGGTAAATCTGTTGGGTTGGTGGCGATGCTGGTTTATGTTTTGTGACCGGCCGGGCGGTGTGTTTCGATTTTATTCATCACGCTGCAGCGTTTCCGGCCCTGTGTCCGGCCTTCCGCGAACGTGTGCAAGCAAGGAAATGCTTGGCGATTGTGCATGCAAATATCCTGTCTCCGAATTCGTTAATGTCGCAATTTAAAAAATGGAATTGTTGGACATGCGAAGTTGTCGCGCATGTTGACGCAGCGAAAATAAAAAAGTTCAGTGCATCCGGATTTGGAAAATTCGAAACAGGGACGAACGATGCGGTGATGGCTGATTATTTTTGGCAAAGCTCTGCCGCAGGAAAGCGGCTAATATTTCCTGCATGCCGGACAATAACGACCTGGCGAAATCCTCGTTGAAGCGCGCAAGGCAGAAACGGGATTTGCATTTTGCAGCGCGTTGGGCAGGGGGGGATTATTGATGGCGGGTCAATCGGGGTTGT
>CAZCKZ010000072.1:0-8031 GCA_964499395.1 uncultured Gallionella sp.
CTTGTCGAGTTGCTGCACTCCGCCTATGAACGCAACCTGCTGGATGCCGATGCCCTGTCGATGATGGAGGGAGTGATGCAGGTCTCGGAGCGGCAAGTGCGCGAAATCATGATTCCGCGCGCGCAAATGGACGTCATCGACATCAGCCATTCGCCGGAAAAATTCATTCCTTTTGTGGTCGAGACCGCTCACTCGCGTTTCCCGGTGATGGAAGGCGACAAAGACAACATTATCGGCATTCTGCTGGCGAAAGACCTGTTGCGCTATTACGCCGGCGAGGAATTTGATGTGCGCGACATGCTGCGTCCGGCCGTTTTTGTGCCGGAAGCCAAACGCCTCAATGTGCTGTTGCGCGACTTTCGCAGCAACCGCAACCACATCGCGCTGGTGGTGGACGAATACGGCGGTGTTTCCGGTATGGTAACCATTGAGGACGTGCTGGAACAAATCGTCGGGGACATTGAAGATGAATACGATTTTGACGATGACGAGGATAATATCATCGCCGATGCTGCGGGGCACTACCGTGTCAAGGCTGACACCGAGATCGCAGATTTCAATGAGGCGCTGGGGACAGAATTAAGCGACGAAGAATACGACACGGTCGGCGGCCTGGTACTCAAGGCCGCCGGGCAATTGCCCAAGCGCGGCGATCACATTCAGATCGGCGAACTGATGTTTACCGTGCTGCGGGTGGATAGTCGCAGGCTTTACTCGATGCTGGTTGAGCGAAAAAAGCCTGTCGCAGAGAAGGGGTGATTTCGATCCGGCAACTTATTGGACCGGAATGATATAAGCTGCCCGATCGGGTGTTTGATGCTAAAGTGTTCGCATCCGGGTGTTGAATTTTGTTGTTCATGTGCCATGCCTGCGAAGCCGTACCGGCATAAGATATTCCGCTGCCGAATTCGTCCTTTTGAAAAAATTAACCCATCATGAAGATCTGAAGAATAGGGAATCATTATGTTGTTTGATGAATTTGACCGGGAGGTTTTTTCGGAAGGCCAGGAGATTTTCAAATCCGGGGACGCCGGGGACTGCGCATATCTTATCGAGGAAGGTATAGTCGAAATTCTGGTCGTGAAACAGGGCAGCGAACACCGGATCAGATTGATAGGCAAGGGCGAGTTGTTTGGGGAAGTGTCCCTGATCGACTACCAGCCCCGTACTGCAACGGTGAGGGCAATTGAAAGAACGGTGCTGGTGCCTATCCCGCGCAAGCTGATGGAACAATTGCTGGAGAAAAGCGATCCGGTACTGCGCCATCTGCTGCTGGTCATTCTGGAGCGCTTCAGGAATCGAAACGATGGTTCCACGCTGTCTGAGACAAGTGAAATCGTTACACCGGAACAATTGAAAAGACGCAATTCCGTCAAGGGCGAGGCGACGCAAAAACTTTCTCTCGCCCACGGCATGAAGCGCGCCTTAACCCATGACGAGTTCCAGCTGTACTATCAGCCGATATGCAATCTTGCCGATGGTGCTGTCGCCGGGTTCGAAGCGCTGATTCGATGGCATCACCCCATCGAGGGGCCGCTGCAGCCCGATGAATTTCTCTGGATCGCAGAGCAAACCGGCCTGATAAATGAAATCGGCCTGTGGACCCTTGATCGCGCCTGCAGAGACTGGGTGGTGCTGAAGGAATACACGAATTTCGACTCGCCATTTGTCAGCGTCAATTTGTCGCCGGCCCAATTGAACAACGTGATGCTGGCCGAGGACGTGCGGAACACCATGGCGGGCCAGAATATGCATCCCTCGGAATTGAAACTGGAGCTGACGGAAACAGTCATGGTCGACCACCCGGAAGCCGCGTCGAGCATCATGCACAAGCTGATCGAATTGGGTTGCAGCCTTGCGCTTGATGATTACGGTGCAGGGCATTCCGGATTAAGGCATCTGCAGCGCTATCCGCTGAGCACGCTGAAAATAGATGGCGCATTCGTCGAGCCGATTTTGAGGTCTCCGCAAAGCCTCGAAATCGTTCGTTCCAGCGTAGCGTTGGCGCATTCGTTGGGCATGAGTGTGGTTGCCGAGGGAGTTGAAAGCGATGGTGTGAGAGCCAGGCTCCTGGAAATGAATTGTGACTTCGGGCAGGGCTGGTATTTTGGCAGGCCCGCCACCCTGAAGGAGCTGGAAATGCGGTGCGCTAAAGCATAGCTTCAATCCGGTTCAGGATTGACCGGCTTTAGAATTGTTCATCCGGTCCGAGATAGCGCCACTGGCCGACCGGTAGCTTCCCCAGTTTTACCTTCCCGATGCGGATGCGTTTCAGTCCGCTGACCTTCAGTCCGACCAGCTCGCACATGCGCCGGATCTGGCGTTTTTTCCCTTCTTGCAGTACGAAGCGCAACTGGTCCTCGTTCTGCCAGCTGACCTTGGCGGGTTTGAGATATTCACCGTCCAGCTTCAAGCCCTGGTTGAGCAGGGCCAGTCCGCTGTCCTCCAGTTTTCCCTGCACACGCACCAGGTATTCCTTGTCCACTTTGGAATCTTCGCCGATCAGCTGTTTCGCGATACGGCCATCCTGGGTGAGCACCAGCAAACCCTGCGAGTCGATATCCAGACGGCCCGCGGGGGCGAGTCCAAGCAACTGGCTGCGGTGAAAGCGCAACGGTGATGTGTCTTCGGCCCAGTGTGTTGTGCCGTCCAGCAAAGTGATGGCCGGTTTGTAATTATGCTCGGCCTGCCCCGATACATAGCCGACAGGCTTGTTGAGCAGGATCGTCACGCGTTGTTGCTGGGTGTTTTGTGCGGCGGTGCGCAGCGTCACTTGCTGGCTGGGATAGACCTTGCTGCCCAGTTCGCTGACGATTTCGCCGTCGACTTCAACCCAGCCCTTTTCGATGTAGCTATCCGCTTCGCGGCGGGAGCACAGGCCGAGTTCGGACATGCGTTTGGACAGGCGGATTTTTTCCATGAGAATTCCGTGCGGACAGTTATGCAGGATGCGATTTAAGCACAAAGCAGCATGTTGTGAGAAATATACGGGGCTGGCGGCGGCAAAACCGCATGTCGAGACTGGTTTAATTGCTTCGCAATGGCGGTTTGGCGAGTTTGCGCTGCAGCGTGCGTCGGTGCATGTTGAGTGCGCGGGCAGTGGCCGAAATGTTGCCCGCATGCTCGCCCAGTACACGCTGTATATGTTCCCACTCAAGGCGCTCTATCTGCGCGGGCTGTGTTTTGAGCGGCGCATTGCTGTCGGGAGCATGGCTGAAAGCAGCGACGATCTCGTCGGCGTTGGCCGGTTTGGACAGGTATTGGGTTGCGCCCAGTTTGATCGCCTCGACGGCGGTGGCGATACTGGCATAGCCGGTCAGCACGACGATGCGCGTGTTCGGATCGAGTTCGTGCAATACCTTGACCAGCGCCAGTCCCGGCTCACCCCCCATTTTAAGATCGACCACGGCGAATTCCGGCGGTGAAACCTCCGCCAGTGGAATGGCCTGTTCCACGCTGTGTGCCACCATCACTGCAAAGCCGCGTCTTTCAAGTGCGGTGCTTAACACCCTGCAGAAGGTGGCATCGTCATCCGCCAATAGCAGTGAGGCAGAGTCTGCACCCGGTTCGGTCATGTGCGCGCCTTGACTATCGGCAACGTGAGTACAGTGGCCGTGCCGCCCGATTCGCGGTTATACAGGCGCACCGTGCCGCCCATGCGTTCGATGGTTGCGTTGGCAAGGAACAAACCGAGTCCGCGCCCCTCCTGCTTGGTGGTGAAAAACGCCGATCCGGCCCTGAGTGCGGCTTCCTTGCTCAGTCCCGCCCCCTGATCGTGTATTTCCAGCGTGAAATTTGAATCGTCCCAGCGGGTAATTATTTCAATCGGTTGCGGGCTGGCGTCGGCGGCGTTGTTGAGCAAATTCATCAGCGCGGCGCGCAGCGTGACATCCGCGCTGATGCGCGGAACGGGCCGAACATTGCTGCCGTGATAGTGATGCTGCGCGGTCGGGCGCAGCAATTGCCATTCGTCCAGCAGTTCGGCCATCAATTCATCCACTGCTTGCAGCGTAGCCGTACCGCTGTCCTGCGCATTTGCCAGGATTTTATCGAGTATACGTTTGCAGCCGCGCACTTGTTCGTCGAGAATGGCTAGGCTGTCGCGCAACTCCGGCTGATTGGCAACGGCGTCGTGCCGCAATTCGCCGATCACCACCGCCATGGTGGACAACGGCGTGCCCATTTCATGAGCCGCGCTGGCCGCCTGTGTGCCGAGCGCCACGATGCGTTCGTTGCGCAGAATCTCTTCGCGCACGCGCGCCAGCATCTCGTCGCGGCTGCGCACTGCCTGTGCCATCTGCACCACAAAATATGCCACCACCACCGCGCTGATGACGAAGCCCAGCCACATTCCCATCACATGGATATTGAAGGCGTTTTCCCCAGGCATGTGCATGTGCGGCAACGGAATATAGTCGAACATCAGCAGGGTGTAACAGGCGGCAGTGAACGCCGCCATACTCCAGGTATAACGGGCGGGCAGCGTGGCGGCGGCGATCACCAGCGGCAGCAGGTACAAAGAGACGAATGGATTGGTGGAACCGCCGCCGTAATAAAGCAGGATGGTCAGCGCAATCACGTCCACGCTTAATTGCGCGAACAGCTCCGGGTTGGAAACCAGAGTGTTGTTGCGCAAACGCAGCCAGCTGAGCAGATTGATGGCCGCAAGTGTTGCAATGGCCAGCAACATCGGCTGCCAGTCCAGTTCCAGTTCCAGAATTTTCCAGACCAGGGCCAGTGTGGTGAGTTGCGCGACGACCGCGGTGCTGCGCAGCGCGACCAGGCGGCGCAACTGGCTGTGACCGGGGAGTGAGGAAAGAATCATGCTGCTCATGGCGCAATTGTAAGCGGAGTGACAGGCAGGGGGGTGCGACATCATGTCGCATTCCCTTTCGCGGATAATTGCGAAATAATCACATCCGCCAAATCGCAGTATTGTGCACTGTATTGAATACAGCCTTCTTCCCCCAAGGTGTTGTGGTATTCGTTGCGGCTTTCCCCCGGCATGATGCTGCGCTTTGGGCTTTTCCACTTACTGCAACCGGCGGGAACCCCGTCTGCTTTTTTAACGGATAGAAAGAAATCATGAACAAATTAAATCGGTTCGGTTGGCTGGCCGCAGCTTTGCTGGCCAGCTTCGCCAGTTATAGTCATGCAGCCGGCAATACAGCAGGCATTGAGACCAGCGGAGGGTGGATACGCGCCACCGCCCCCGGGCAAGACCAGGCTGGAGCGGATTTGTCCATTACCAGCAAGCAGTCCGCGACATTGATCGGGGCGTCCAGCCCGGTTTGCAAGGCTGTGCAGCTGCACACCATGACGAGCGAGAACGGCATGATGAGAATGCGTGAAGTAAAGGCAATTGAACTGCCCGCCGGCAAGCGCGTGAATCTCCGCGAGAGCGGCTATCACCTGATGATGATCGGGTTGAAGGCCCCGCTCAAGGAAGGTGACATGGTTCCGTTGACGCTGAGCATCAAGGTGGGCAAGCAAGGCGTGGTGAAAATCAAGACCAGTGCTAAAGTGACATCATTGACGTCGACCGAGGCTCCGCCGGATGATCACGAACACATGCATATGAAGATGAACTGATAAATTATCTTCACTTTGGAAAAATGAAAGGCGGCTTGAAAAGCCGCCTTTCTATTTTCAATCGGGAACAGCGCGGGTTAATGCAAAAGGTCAACGGGTGAACAGTGCTGCGGCATCCGGTTTTTGTGCCATGGCCCGTTCGATTTCACTTTGCGTCAGAATGCCCTGGTGATGGCCGACCAGTTTGCCGGTTGGCATATACAGAAAGCTGGTAGGCAAACCGTCCAGCCCGCCAAAATCTCCGGCCGTATCTTCATTTCCGAACACGATGGGGTAGGAGACGGATAGCTTGCTGACCGTGTCCGTGACTTCCTTGCGGCTGCCGTACATCACCGCCACGCCGATCACCTGCAAATCCTTGTGCTGTTGTTGCAAAGCGACGAGGCCGGGCATTTCCTGCAGGCAAGGCGGACACCACGGCGCCCAGAAATTGACCAGTACCCATTTGCCGTGCAGCCCGGACAGCATGTAATGCGCGCCGTCCCTGTCCTTGAGGTTCCAGTCGCCGGCCCGGGCCGTATGAACAAGGCCCAGTGAAAGAAGGAGTGCCGCGAACAGCACTGCCTTGCAGAACGATGAATGTTTTTCCAATACCTTCACAACTAAAAGCGCGCTCCGGCAGGTTTGTTAGTAAGAGTGCGATACGCCCAGCGTCGCAGTATAGCGTGGGGTTAACTGCAGGCCGATTACATTCTGATAGAGGGGCAGTTGGATGAAGCCGTAGACGGAGGTGCCGCCGCCCACCCGGAGCGAAGCACCGGGAGCGAGATATACCAGCGTGCCGCCGTCAAGCGGGGTACCGCCAACATCGTCAGGCGAGCGATGAATGTAGTTGAGCTGCAACATGGGGGTAAATTTTGCGCCGAATTTTGCGCGGCGGATGCCGGTGTTCAGTGCATAGGCATCGCCCGGGCGATAGTCCGCGCCAGCTACGGTTTTGGTGGCAACGGCATGTTGTACGGTGCCCTGCGCGAACCAGCCATACTCTTCAATATTTCCGGTAAGGAATCCGCCCAGAATGACATCGGTCGAGCCGGTGCCTATTTGCAGACTGCGATCCAGCGGAGTGATGCCGTCGTTGAAGTTCGCGCCGGTGCTTCCGGTCGGCAGCTTGAGCCCGGCTATGATCCCGGCGGTCTTGTCGGCTGAGAACCCGGTGTACCTTCCGATAATGCGGGTGTCACCGATACCGTTGTCGGATGACGTGGCGTAACTGGTGTAATCGGGGGAAGGGGAGGTGCTGGCGCCATTATCACCAAATGTGCCGTGCGTACGTTGAACAAATGGAAGCTGGGCGCTTACTCCCCACGTATCGCTGGTGTAGTTGAGCGATGCAGTGGTCGTCCGTGTGACGGTGTAATCCTCGATTTCCTGGCCTGCCTGCCAGAGATTGTTGATCTGAGTCTGGGATGCCGTACCCGAACCGTAGCGCTGCTTGTTCTGGTTGATATAGTCGTAGGAAAGGTCGGCGGTAAAGCCGGGGGTCGCGCTGATACCCTGGGTTCCCCAGTCCTTGGACAAGGTGCATCCGCAGGCCGCACAGGCCAGGGCGCTGTCCATCGCGATGAGCGGCAGCAGGGCGAGAACTGCGGAAAAGATAATTCGAAAGGGCGTGCGAATATGAGAGGCGGTGTGCGTGGCGTTCATGAGTTTTTTTCCATGCTTGTTGATCACAGCCAAAATTATATAGAGCAAAACTTTTCAACCTCTGCGGCATATTGCCGCACCCCGTATTTGCAGGCATGGTCTGCCGGTTGGCAGCGTGTGTGATGAATCGGTTATGCTGCACGGGTTTTATGTAGCGGATTTTCGTATGAGTTTATTGAAGAACGATTATGTCTGGGCATTGTTCGCCGGATTGAGCTGTGTGTTCGGCTTTGCGCCGTTCGGGATTTTCCCGATCCCGGTGCTGGCGCTCGCTGTCCTGTTCGCGCTTTGGCAGCATGCCGGCACGCCGCGTAACGCGGCATGGCTGGGCTTCGCGTTCGGTTTTGGGTTGTTCGGTGCGGGCATCAGCTGGATCTATGTCGCGCTGCACGAATACGGAGACATGCCGGTGCTGTTGGCGCTGCCGGCCACTGTGCTGTTCGTCGCATTCCTTGCGCTGTTCACCGCGTTGGCCGGCTATGCACAGGCGCGATTTCCCGCCGCGCCAGGTTTGCGCACCGTGCTGGTGATGCCGGCAGCATGGGTGTCGGTCGAATGGCTGCGCGGCATGATCTTCACCGGCTTTCCATGGCTGACCCTGGGTTATGCGCACAGCGGCAGTCCTCTGGCCGGCTATGCGCCGCTGTTCGGTGTGTATGGGGTGTCGCTGGTTGCGGCGGTCAGTGCAGGTTTGCTGGCCAGTCTGATCAATGCGCGCCGGACTCGACAGGGCAAGTTGGCATTGCTGGTATTGCTGCTGTTATGGGGTGCCGGCGCAGTGCTGCGCACGGT
>CAZCKZ010000073.1:0-3439 GCA_964499395.1 uncultured Gallionella sp.
CAAATGACAGACAAGTACGCCGTCATCGGCAATCCCATCGCCCACAGCAAGTCGCCGCTGATCCACAAGATGTTCGCCGAGCAGACCGGGCAGGACATCAGCTACGAAGCCATCCTCGCGCCGCTGGATGGTTTCGCCGCGACTGTAGAAAGGCTGCGCATTGACGGGTACAAGGGCTGCAACGTTACCGTTCCGTTCAAGTTCGAGGCATACAAGCTGGCAACGCGGCTGTCGGTGCATGCGGATATAGCCCAGGCAGTTAACACGCTCAAGTTCAATTTTGACGGCGACACCATCCTTGGCGACAACACCGATGGCACGGGACTGGTGAGAGACATTCTCTTCAATCTTGGAATGGTACTAAATACCAAACGTGTACTACTTATAGGAGCTGGTGGTGCGGCTAGCGGCGTTTCGTTACCGTTGATGCATGCAGGAGCAAAGCTGACGATTGTTAATCGTAACGTGGATAAAGGACTGGCACTTGCTACTCGCACATCAGACAAAGCTCAGAAACTTGCTTCCAGTCAAACTCCCGTCCAAAGCCAAATCTCGGGTTGTGGTTATGATGAGATCGTCGATCAGCAATTTGACGTGGTGATTAACGCCACCTCTGCCGGACTGACCGATAGCGAGCTTCCCCTTCCGCAGACCCTCTTCGCGCCCGGCGCGCTGGCCTACGACATGATGTACGGACGCGAGACACCGTTCATGAAATTCGCGCATGAACACGGTGCTGCCGTGGTTTCCGATGGCCTCGGCATGCTGGTCGAACAGGCCGCCGAATCCTTCTTTATCTGGCGCGGCGTCCGCCCGGAAACCGCGCCTGTCATCAAGGCGCTGCGAAAATATCAATGAAAAAATCCGGAAGTCCATTGTTGCGCTGGTTCTGGCGCAGTGTGAAGTTGTTTTTTGCCTTGTTGTTCCTGTATCAACTGTGGCTGTTCGTGCATGTCTGCTGGTGGGTGAAGTTCAACCCGTCCAGCAGTGCATTCATGGATACCCGGCTCGAAATCATGCAGGATAAAAACCCCAATGCCGAACTCCGGCAAAAATGGGTGTCCTATGCAAAAATTTCGAACAATCTGAAACGTGCACTGATCGCAGCTGAAGATGCCAAGTTCGTCGACCATGAAGGCTTTGACTGGGAAGGCATACAAAAGGCCTATGTAAAGGATCTCAGGAAAGGCAAAATCGTCGCGGGCGGGTCCACCATCAGCCAGCAACTTGCGAAAAACCTGTTCCTGTCCACCAAGCGCACCCCGTGGCGCAAGCTGGAAGAAGCGGCGATCACCGTGATGCTGGAGACGGTGATGGACAAACAGCGGATTTTCGAGATTTATCTCAACGTGATCGAATGGGGGAACGGTGTGTTCGGCGCGGAAGCGGCGGCACGCCATTATTATCATGTTACCGCGGCACAGCTCACTGCGGACCAGGCTGCGAAGCTCGCCGCGATGGTACCCAACCCGCGCTACTACGACAAACACCGTGAGGCGCCCGGCCTGCTGCTCAAGACCGAAATCATCATGGCGCGCATGAACGACGTGGAAATTCCCTGAGCGCTTGGTAAGGGTTTTCTTTACAATAGCGCGCGATTTACAGGGGATACGCGATGACTGACTCCAATCAAGAACATCACTACACCGAGAATGTGCAGGAACACCTCAAGCAGGTGGAAGCGCTGCTGCACAAACACGCCCTGCTGGAGGATGTCATCCATCGCCAGGAATTGCCGCGCGACGACCGCCACGTTCTGCTCGATACCATAGTACATAAACAGCACAACGCGGAACTGCAGCGCAAGTTGGCTGGTATGCATCCGGCCGACATTGCGTATATTCTGGAATCCCTGCCCATTGAAGAGCGCTTGCAGGTATGGGACCTGGTCAAGTCGGAGCATGATGGCGAGATTTTGATCGAAGTTTCCGATGCAGTCCGCGATTCGCTGATCGCGTCGATGAGCCGCGATGAGTTGCGAGTGGCAACAGAACAACTCGACACCGACGAGATCGCCGACCTTGCGCCTGATCTGCCGCAGCATGTGATTCGCGATGTGTTCAAATCGCTACCCATCGGGGAACGCGAACAGTTGCGCGCTGCGATGTCTTACGCGGAAGATTCGGTCGGCGCGCTGATGGATTTCAACATGGTGCATGTGCGCGAAGATGTCACGCTGGAAGTGGTGTCGCGCTATCTGCGCCGTCTCGATGAACTGCCCGACCACACCGATCAGGTGTTCGTCGTTGACCGCAACGACCGGTTCAAGGGTGTGTTGCCGATCAATCTGGTGGTCGTCAACGAACCGGATGAAATTGTCGGCAACCTGATGCTGACGGATATTATCCAGCTGCATCCCGATGACAAGGCTGACCTGGCCGCTCAGGCATTTGAACGCTACGACCTGGTTTCCGCGCCGGTAGTGGACGAGGATGGCAAGCTGTTCGGGCGTGTCACGGTGAACGTGGTGCTGGATTTCATTCGCGAGGAATCCGAAACCGAGCTGCTGAACCTGGCCGGCTTGCTCGAGGAAGAAGATATTTTTGCCTCGGTGTGGAAAAGCGCACAGAACCGCTGGACTTGGCTGGCGCTGAATCTTTGCACTGCCTTTTTTGCCTCGCGGGTGATCGGTGCTTTTGAGGGGACGATTGCAAAATTCGTTGCACTGGCTGCCCTTATGCCCATCGTTGCGGGTATTGCGGGAAATTCGGCCAATCAAACAACCACTATCATCATACGATCGTTGGCTTTGGGACAAATCACGTATGAAAATGCACGCAGATTGTTTCTCAAAGAATTGGCGATCAGCGCCCTGAATGGTTTGGTATGGGGAGGGGTTGCGGGACTATTTGCTTATTTCCTGTATCACAGCGTGCCGCTGGGCATCGTGATGATGTGTGCGATGGTGCTTAATCTGCTGGTAGCCGCATCCGTTGGTTTGGGTATCCCGCTCGTCATGCAAAAGCTTGGACGTGACCCGGCCATCGGCTCCAGTGTAATGATTACCGCTATAACCGACAGCGGCGGATTTTTCATCTTCCTGGGACTGGCGACAATCTTCCTGATTTGAAAATACCGCTGTTGATCAGCCATTGAGCATCTGCTCAGTGGTTTGTCCGTCTTCGATCTCTGCAGGCAATGTATCGAACGCCAGACTGGAGATATATAAAAATCTCAGGATCATTTCAGGATCATTGACGCGGTAATGCCGGGAAGGGTAGTACAACTTCCGCACTAAAGCACGGATCGTGGAGGCGGATTTCGGCAGGATAAAAAGGGCGAGGAAATTGACCGCGCCCCTTGCGAGGCAAAACTACGCGCCCAGAATTCCCCTGCCAGCCGGCTTTTTGGCTGCGGGCTTTTTAGCTACGACCTTTTTGGCTGCGGGCTTTTTGGCTGCGGGCTTTTTGGCTGCGGGCTTTTTGGCTGCGGGCTTTTT
>CAZCKZ010000073.1:3539-8025 GCA_964499395.1 uncultured Gallionella sp.
CGGGCTTTTTGGCTGCGGGCTTTTTGGCTGCGGGCTTTTTGGCTGCGGGCTTTTTGGCTGCGGGCTTTTTAGCTACGACCTTTTTGGCTGCTGGTTTTTTCGCTTTGGATGTTGCCATTTTAATTCTCCATTAAATTTAAGAATAATTGCCACGACTCACTGCACACCCAAACGCCCTGTTTATTGGTGAAAGACGATTGCGGCATCGGTACTGTATCGGCGTTTAAAAAATCGTGCAACAAGTATCGTGAAAATTATTAGCGGAAGTTGCAACACTCACGGAATCAATTTTTCCCCGGCATACATCTGCAACAGCTGCTCGCGTTCGCGAACCAGGTGAACGTGATCTCCGTCAACGATCACCTCTGCGACACGCGGTCGGGTGTTGTAATTTGAACTCATGCTCATACCGTAGGCACCTGCGGAAAGCACGGCCAGCAAGGAATCCTGGACTATCGCGAGATCGCGGGCATGGCCGATGAAGTCGCCCGTTTCACAGATCGGTCCGACAATCTCGTAGCACTGTGCCGGACAATTTTCACGCAGAACAGGCAATATATTATGGTAGGCATCATACAAAGCCGGACGCATCAGGTCGTTCATCGCGGCATCCACGATCGCGAAATTCTTCTCTTCGCCATGCTTGAGATATTCGACACGGGTCAGCAAAAGGCCGGCATTGCCGACCAGAACCCGGCCCGGTTCGAGAAGCAGCTTTTCACTGCGGCCTTTCAGCACGGCCAGTAACGCTGCCACATAATCGCCTATCGCCGGGGGTGTCTCGTCCTTGTAGCGTATGCCCAGTCCTCCGCCCAGATCGAGATGTTCCAGAATAATCCCCTCACTGGCCAGCGCGTCTGCCAGCGCCAATATTTTTTCAGCGGCGGCGACGAACGGGCCGGTCTCTGTGAGTTGCGAGCCGATGTGGCAGTCCATGCCGGTGATGCGCAAGCTGGTCAGACTGCGCGCCTTGCGATACAGCCTGAGGGCATCGTTATAAGCCACGCCGAACTTGTTCTGCTTCAACCCGGTGGAAATATAGGGATGTGTTTTCGCGTCCACGTCAGGGTTCACGCGCAGGCTGATCGCCGCGATTTTCCCCATACTTGCGGCCACCCTGTCAAGGCGGTCCAGCTCAGCTTCAGACTCGACGTTAAAACACAAAATGCCGGCATCCAGCGCCATGTGCATCTCTGCAACGGTTTTCCCCACGCCGGAGAACACCACTTTGCGCGCGTCGCCGCCTGCCGCAAGCACGCGCTGCAGTTCGCCGCCGGACACGATATCGAAACCCGCGCCGAGGCGCGCCAGCACATTGAGGATAGCCAGATTGGAATTGGCTTTTACCGCATAGCAAATCAGATGTTCCCGCCCCTGCAGTGCATCGGTGAACTGGCGCAAGCTATCCGTCAGCGCGGCACGCGAATAAACATAGCAGGGGGTGCCGAACCGCGCCGCGATGTCGGCCAGCGGGACTTGTTCGGCATAAAGCGCATCGTTTTGATAATGAAAGTAATCGCTCATGGCTATTGGCCGGGTTGCGTAGCGGACACGCCGGATGCCGGCGCGATCGGTGCTTGAGCCTGCGAAGTTCGGATTTCGGGCGAAGGCAGCATAAGCGGGCCTTTGTGTCCGCAACCCTCCAGCAGCAAAGCCGGAATCACAACGAGGAACAGGATAAAGCTGGAACGCATGATTGCACCTGAAGGAATTTTAACTGGCCGGATTATAAGTCATCTGATCGCGACAGCCCTGAGCTCGCTGCGCAGGCCGGCATAATCGGGACAGACGCTTTCCACCACCCGCCAGAAAGCCGCCGAATGGTTCAGTTCGCGCAGGTGGGCCAACTCATGCACCACCACATAGTCGATCAGGCGCATCGGCAGTTTGATCAGCTGCACATTCAGCCGCACAGAACCATGCGCGGTACAGCTGCCCCACTGGGTTTGCGCTTGCGACAGTTTGACGGTGCGCGGCACGGTGTTCAGCAACGGCGCGTAATGTTCCACGCGCCGCGCGAAAAGCTGTTCGGCTTCGTGCCGGTACCAGTGCGATACGGCCTGTTCTATGTGTGCCGTATCGTTGTCGTTGGCTACAAACACCCACAGCACCTTGCCGCTCAGATGTGCCGGGGTGGCAAACAACCCCGGCACCACGCGCAACTCCAGCAGTTCACCGAGGAAATCGATCTTCTCGCCATCCCGCCAGCGGAATGCCGGCGGTTTGCAGGTCTGCCATCCATCCAGCTTTTCCACCACCCAGCGCGCCTTGTCCTGCAACACGCTGCTCAGCCATTTCTCCGATGCGCGCAACGGCACACTGACAGTCAGGCCGCGATCGTCGATGCGCAGACCAATGCTGCGGCGTTTGCCGCTGCGTTTCAGCGTGTAAGTGATGTGCTTGCCGGCGAGAAGGGCGGCACGTTGTTCAATTGCGGGAGGGACGATTAATTTACGCAACTTTTCCCCGGCAGGTTCCGTGAATCAATGGGCAAGATTTTCAATTTCATTTTCTATCCATGCCTCGACGCGTTGATTGATCTCATCGGCCTTGAGCCCCTTGGTTTCGATAGGCGCACCGATACTCATGGTGATCAGGCCGGGATGCTTGCTGAACGCATTGCGCCCCCATAAGCGCCCGGCGTTGTGCGCCACCGGAATCACCGGTACGCCGGTGCTTGCCGCAAGCAGCGCGCCGCCGATCTTGTATTTGCCGCGCTGGCCGTAAGGAACGCGCGTCCCCTCGGGGAAGACCACCACGCAGAACCCCTGCGCAAGACGCTGCTTGCCCTGCTCCAGCAATTGTTTTATCGCACCCTTGCCGTCGCTGCGCTTGATCGCGATCGGGCTGGTCAGCGCCAGCGCCCAGCCGAACAGCGGTATCCACAGCAATTCGCGCTTGAGCACCCAAACCTGCGGTGGAAAGACGACTTGCAGCGCCAGCGTCTCCCACGCGGACTGGTGCTTGCACATCACGATGCATGGCTGTTTCGGCAGATTCTCGATGCCGCGCACTTCGTGGCGGATGCCGCATATCACTCGCAATATCGGCAGCATCATCCTGGCCCATTGCGAGATGATCCGGTAACGCGTCAAACGGCCGAGGGGAAAAGTGAGCAAAACAAATGCGGAAAAGACTGCCGTGATGACGATTTGCAGCAGCAGGAATATCAGCGAACGTATTGCCAGCATATATTTATAGCTATATCAGTTCGGCGACCACAGCCGCCAGGTCCGCAAATACCGCGGTACCTTCCGGCAAGTTTCCTGCCGCTTGGGTCTTTAGGCCTTTGCCGGTCAGGACCAGGTAGGGCAGCGCGCCCATCGTTGCGGCAGATTGCAAATCGCGCAGCGAGTCGCCAACCGTGGGTACGCCGGCCAGGCTGACGCTATATCTGTCGGCGATCTCTTCCAGCATGCCGGTTTTGGGCTTGCGGCACAGACAATGGCTCTCCGCGGTATGCGGGCAATAAAACACCGCATCGATACGCGCACCGACCAGCGCGCAGGATTTGTGCATCTTGTCATGTATCGCGTTCAGCATGGGCATGTCGAACAATCCGCGCCCGATACCGGACTGGTTGGTGGCCACCACCACGCGATAATCGGCCTGGTTCAAGCGAGCAATCGCTTCCAGGCTTCCGGGGATCGGTTTCCATTCTTCCGGTTTCTTGATGAACTGTTCGGAATCGAAATTGATTACGCCGTCGCGGTCGAGAATGATAAGTTTCATGGCTGGCTCATTCCGAAGTTCCTAGGCTGCCAATTTGGAAATATCGGCGACCTGGTTCATCAGCTTGCCGAGTTGCTGCAATAGCAGCGCGCGGTTCAACCGCAGATGCTTGTCTTCGCACATCACCATGACCTTTTCGAAAAAGTCGTCAATGAAAGGCTTGAGCGTGACAAGCGCCTTCAGGTTCTTTCCGTATTCGCCGCGATCCAGATAGCCCTGCACGAACGGGGTTATATCATGCATCGCCTGGTACAGGTCCTTTTCGGCAGCTTCTGTCAGCAGTGCAGGCTTTAGAGTCGCACCGTCCAAATCGGCACCGATCTCTTCCCGGTTCTTGCGCATGATATTCTGCACACGTTTGTTGGCCGCAGCCAGATCTTTTGCAACCTCGAGCGCGGCGAAAGCGTGCACGCCTTCCATGCGCGGCAGGACCTGATGCAGGCGCCCATCCAACACAGAGAGCACCGCCTCGATCTGCTGTACCTCAAAATCGCGCTCACGCAAATAGCCGCGCAAGCGATCCAGCATGAAGGCTTCGACATCTGTCTCCACCGAGACGCCCAGCGTGCCCGCAGGGAAATTTCCGGCCGCTGTTTTAAGCAATGCGTCCAGCGGCAAATCGATTGGTGTCTCGATCAGAATGCGCAATATGCCCAAGGCATGGCGGCGCAAACCGAACGGATCCTTGTCGCCGGTGGGAACCTGGCCGATCCCGTATATGCCAACCAGCGTCTCCAGCTTGTCGGACAATGCT
>CAZCKZ010000074.1:0-7938 GCA_964499395.1 uncultured Gallionella sp.
ATAGGTGGTGTTGCCGAGGTCGGATAACAGCAAGAATCCCTGTTCCAGATCTTGTGCATACACGTGCGGGACATGCGTCCCGGCAGCCTCAAACAGCTTGGCGATGTGCAGGAAAGGGCGGCAGTCTTCGTGTTGCGGCGGGGCATCCATCACGATGAGTGCTCCAGCCCGCTGTGCGACGCCTTGCATATCAGGCTGCTCGCGACGGTTGTCTTGTCCATCGTTTTCTTCATGATTCTGAAACGTGATCCGAAAATAGCGGCGGAAGCTGGCATCGGCCGAAGCGGGGGCAAGCGTGAATTGTTCATCGGGGAACAGGCTGTGCAGCCACTTGGTAAGCTGTTGCTGGCGTTGCATAACGGGCTCTCATGGGGGACTTGATGGTAAACTTGGAGAAGTTTAACACCTTACTATTTGCTGCGCGTTATGCGGTTTCGATTCAAATATCCTTTCATTGTCCTGATGTTTTGCAGTGCGCAGCATTCCTACGCGGGCGAAGACCTGCCCGGTTCGCCCACTGACAAACAACCTGCTGTGTTGACCAAGGCCGGCCCGGAAGGCCCTGCCGTTATTGAAGCGGACAAAATGGTCGGTAAAGCAAACGATCAAATCAAGGCGACCGGGAATGTGACAATAAGCCAGGACGGGAAGTCGATTCGTGCAGATACCCTGCTGTTCAACCAGCGTACCCACGAAATCGATGCACACGGTGCGGTGATGTTGAAACAGGATGGCAACACCATGAACGGGCCGCATTTAATGTTCAATATGGACAAGAACAGCGGGACGATGGAACAGCCTCAATACTATTTGAAGGAAAATGGGGCACGCGGTTCTGCGGATACGCTTCAGATACAGGATCGTCTGCACTACAGTCTGGACGATGCCACCTATACGACCTGTCCTGCGGGGAACCAGGACTGGCAAATGAGCATGGGGCTGCTGGAGATCGACCGTGGCCGGCAAGTCGGTGTAGCCCATAACGCATTGGTCGAGTTCAAGGGGGTTCCGATCCTGTATACGCCATGGATGGACTTTCCGCTGAATAACCAGCGCAAGTCGGGATTCATGGCACCGATTTTTGGCGGAACGAGCACCGGCGGCAGTGAGATCACGCTGCCTTTTTACTGGAACATTGCGCCCAACTTTGATGCGACGCTTGCGCCGCGAATGATGACCAAGCGCGGCCTGATGCTGAACAACGAATTTCGCTATCTTGAGCCCGGTTATCACGGCGAGCTGCATGTGGACGTGTTGCCCAGCGATGCAATAACAAAGAGCAGCCGCTCATTTTTCAGCCTGAAACATGATCAGGTTCTGGCGCGCAACTTGAATGGCCATTTGAACTACTCCCATGTCGGAGACGATAATTATTTTCGCGACCTGGGCAATGCGATCAATACCACTTCACAGGTCAACTTGTTGCAGGAAGCCGGGCTAAACTATAGCGGCGGCTGGTGGGATGCGATGGCACGTGTGCAGCACTACCAGACCTTGCAAGACCCCGCTGCACCAATTGCCGTGCCTTATACTCGCGCGCCGCAATTGAAGCTCAATGCACAGCAAAATTACGCCGGTGCAAATCTCGATTTTGCCGGCGAATTCGTGAATTTCAGCCATCCCACTCTGGTGAATGCCACGCGCCTGGTGCTTAACCCCAGCGTCAGCTATCCGCTGGTAAACACGCCGGCATATTACGTGACGCCGAAGGTGGCGTTGCATAGTGCGTATTACACGATGGGTGCGAACAACACCGGAGCATTGTCGAATTTATCGAGCACACTGCCAATCTTCAGCGTGGACAGCGGCGTTGCCTTCGAGCGCGAGGGAAAATTGTTCAACATTGGCTATGTGCAGACGCTTGAACCGCGCGCATTTTATGTGTATGTGCCATACAAGGACCAATCGCAATTGCCGAATTTCGACACGGTGCAAGCCAATTTCAGTTTTGCACAGATGTTCATGGAGAACCGCTTTTTTGGCAACGACCGGGTCGGCGATGCCAATCAGCTCACGCTGGCACTGACCTCGCGTCTGCTGGAACAGGAGAGCGGAGCGGAACGCCTGAAAATGCTGATAGGAGAACGGATCAGCTTCAGTACACCCCGTGTAAATCTGGTTGCGCCGGCGACCACGACCAACAAGTCGGATATTTTGCTGGCGCTTTCCGGGCGTATCACCAGCCATTGGTCGCTGGACAGCGAGCTTCAGTTCGATCCCAATCAATCCCAGGTTCAACATTACAATGCCGCGGCACATTATCGTCCGGAGCCCGGTAAGGTGCTTAATTTTGGCTATCGCTTCGCACGCGGAACATACGGGGCGCTGATTTCGGGCGGAGCGCCGGTCACGCCCACCGGCTACACCACAATAAACGGGGTCACTTACCCTACCATAGGCGGAGTACCCTATACCCTCATTGGCGGATTACCTTATACCGTTGATACGGGCGGGCTGCGCCAGGTCGATATTTCCACACAATGGCCGATATTCGGCCGTTGGCACGGGGTGGCCCGCTGGAACTACTCGCTGCAGGACTCCAGAATTCTGGAGACGATAGGCGGGCTTGAGTATAATCAGGATTGCTGGTTGCTGCGTCTTGTGGCGCAACGCTTTGCCACGGCAACACAACAATCCAATACCGGATTCTTCGTGCAACTCGAGCTGAATGACTTTGTCAAAGTTGGTTCGGACCCGCTGGACCTGCTCAAGCAAAGTGTGCCCGGATATACCAAATTGAATGACAAGGCGGCCATTCAATCCCCGCAAGTTTCGCCCTGATTACTGAAAGAAACGAATGCAAATAAAATTCCTGATGATGTGGTGTGTATTGTTTACGGTTCAAACTGCATATGCGGCAGATATCCCGCCCACCAAGGCCGCGAGTGCCACAACGATGCAGGATGCGAAATCCGGCAGTCCGGTGCAGCAACCGGCACCCCCCGCGGGGAAATCCGTTCTGCCTGCCCAGGACTCGCAGCAGCAGGTGGGGGATATCGATTCGGTGGTTGCTGTGGTCAACGACGATGTGATCACCCGCTATGAACTGGATGATCGCATGCGTGACGTGGTTCGCCAATTGCACAGGCAGAATACCCCGTTGCCCGCAATGGACGTGCTGCAAAAGCAGATTCTGGAGCGCATGATCACCGATATGTTGCAGCGGCAATATGCCAAGGAAAACGGCGTGCGGGTGGACGATTCACAGCTGGACCAGGCAATTACGCGTATCGCGCAACACAACAAATTTTCTTCCCTGGCCGCATTCCGCGCCAAGCTCGAAGCGGACGGAGTGAATTACAGGAAATTCCGCGAGGAAATTCGCGGTGAAATCATTTCCACGCGGCTGCGCAAACGTGAAGTGGAAAGCAAGCTCGTGATCAGCGAAAAGGAGGTGGACGATTATCTCGCCAATAAGGCCAGGTTAGGCAGCGAGGGAGAGGAATTCCATCTCGCCCATATTCTGGTGGTGGTGCCCGAGCAGGCAAGCGCCGCCAAAATCCAGGCCGCGCGCGAACGTGCCGAGCAGGCGTTGGCCCGATTGGATGGCGGCGCAGATTTCGCGCAAGTGGCAGCAAGCATTTCGGATGCCAAGGACGCGCTGAAAGGCGGCGATCTGGGCTGGCATTCCGGCGACACCATTCCCCCGCTGTTCATGAACGTACTGCAAAAAATGAAGCCCGGTCAAACCTCCCCCCTGCTGCGCAGCTCAAGCGGCTTTCACATTCTCAAGCTGCTGGGAAAACGCAGCGCCAATGCACCGGTGGTGATTACGCAAACCCATGCGCGGCATATTCTGATCAAGACCAGTCAGATCATGCCGGAAACGGAGGCCAAAAAACGCATTATGGACATCAAGCAGCGCATCGAGGCAGGTGCGGATTTCGCAGAGCAGGCGAGAAGGTTTTCGCAGGACGGCAGCGCGCAACAGGGCGGTGATCTGGGCTGGCTTTCCCCGGGTGAGACCGTTCCGGAATTCGAGGAAGAGATGAACAAATTAAAACCGGGGCAAATGGGTGTGGTGCAATCGCAATTTGGCTGGCATCTGATTCAGGTATTGGCGCGGCGCAATACCGATGTCAGCGAACAACAAAAACGCCAGCAAGCGCGCATTGCGATCGGCACGTTCAAATCGGACGAGTTGTTCCAGGACTGGCTGCGCCAGTTGCGTGACCGGGCGTTTATCGAATACCGCCTGAATCCGAACAAGTAGCCGGTGAATGCCGTTTCGGATCAGACGCCGTTGGTTGTTACCGCTGGTGAGCCGGCAGGAATAGGCCCCGATCTGTGCGTGCAGCTTGCGGCTGCTTCTCCCGGAATTCCGCTGGTTGTAATTACCGATAAAAACCTGCTGCAGCAACGCGCGGCACAACTCTATATTCCCCTGCAGGTCCGGGATTATCCGGCCTCGCCGGAAAGTGTTGCCCAGCCTGATACCCTGACGGTCATCCATGTGCCGCTAATTGCGGAATGCCATTCGGGGGTTCTGAATGCGGCCAACAGTGAATATGTGCTCGCGACACTGCGCCGCGCGGTGCAGGGCTGTCAGACGGGGGAATTTTCCGGCATGGTCACCGCGCCGGTGCACAAGGGCATCATCAACGATGCGGGCATCAATTTTTCCGGCCATACCGAATTTCTTGCCGAACTGACCGGAACGAAACAGGTGGTGATGATGCTGGTCGGCGGCGGGATGCGCGTGGCACTTGCCACCACACATCTGCCGCTGAAAGACGTGGCTGCTTCGGTTACGGCGCCCTTACTGGAGAACGTGCTGCGTATCATTCAGCAAGATTTGCAGCATCGTTTTGGCATTGCCCAACCGCGCATTCTGGTGGCGGGGTTGAATCCGCATGCGGGAGAGGGCGGATATCTGGGACGTGAAGAAATCGAGGTGATGATCCCTGTGCTGGACAAATTGCGCGCCGATGGTATGAACGTCAGCGCGCCGCTGCCTGCCGACACGCTGTTTACACCGCACAAGCTGGCGCAGTGCGACTGCGTGCTTGCGATGTATCACGACCAGGGTCTGCCGGTACTGAAACATGCCAGCTTCGGACAGGGCGTGAACGTCACGCTTGGCCTGCCCATCATTCGAACGTCGGTGGACCATGGCACGGCACTCGACCTTGCGGGAACCGGCAAAGCGGATGGCGGCAGTCTGCTGGAGGCGATCAGGTTAGCCGCGCAGATGACGGCATATGAACGCGCATAGGACCGGGGGGGATTCTTGCGGCGTCAAATGCCCTCCGTATGAGTCTGTGCCGAAGCGCTGTTGCGGGCATCCGCGATGAGCCATCAAGCCAAAAAACGCTTTGGCCAGAATTTTCTTGTCGATGAGCAAATCATCGGCGATATTATTTCCGCGATCCGCCCCGGGCCCGAAGACAACATGGTCGAGATCGGACCGGGTCTGGGCGCATTGACGCGCCCGTTGCTGAAAATCCTGAATCACCTGCATGTGGTGGAGATCGACCGCGACATCATCGCGCGGCTGGAGCGTGACTACCCGCAGGATAATCCAGAATCAAAACTGATTATCCATGCGGGGGACGCGCTGGAATTCGATATCGCGACGCTACCGGCACCGTTGCGTATCGTCGGCAATCTGCCCTACAACATTTCCTCGCCATTGCTGTTCCACTTTGCGGGATATGCCGACCGCATACTCGACATGCATTTCATGCTGCAAAACGAAGTGGTCGAGCGCATGGTGGCCGAGCCATCCACGCCGGCATACGGAAGGCTGTCGGTGATGCTGCAATATCGTTTTGGGATGGAAAAGTTGCTCGACGTGCCGCCCGAATCATTTCGTCCGGTCCCCAAGGTGAAGTCAGCCGTCGTGCGCATGATTCCGTTGCCAGCCGGCGAGATTGGGGTGCACAACGAAAAATTGTTCGCCGCGATTGTCAGGACGGCATTCGGGCAACGCCGCAAAACATTGCGCAATACGCTGAAGGGATATTTGAACGAGCAGGATTTCGAAAATATGGGTATCAATGCCCGGTTGCGTGCCGAAAATCTGGCGGTGGCTGATTTTATCAGAGTGGCGAATTACCTGAATGAGCGTGGGGAGTGAATTGCCACAAACAAATCAACGCCGCCACGCCAAGGGGAGCCGGGCGACGATATAATTTAAGCGCTAGCCTTTCTTCTGGATCAATTCGATCTTGTACCCATCCGGGTCTTCCACAAATGCAATCACCGTGCTGCCGTGCTTCATCGGCCCCGCTTCGCGCACCACTTTGCCGCCGAGCTCCTTGATTTTCTTGCACGCGGCGTAGGCATCCCCCACCGCAATGGCGATATGGCCGAAGGCATTGCCGAGGTCGTATTTTTCGACACCCCAGTTGTGGGTGAGCTCGATTACCGCGCCGCTGGTTTCATCGGTGTAGCCGACAAATGCCAGCGTGAATTTCCCGTCCGGGTAGTCGGTGCGGCGCAGCAATTTCATACCGAGCACGCCGGTATAAAAGGCGAGTGATTTTTCCAGATCGACCACGCGCAGCATGGTGTGAAGTATGCGCATCCTGTATTCTCCAGTTTGAAGTCATGATTGTATTCGGTAGCCGCTATCATATAGGGTAAAATGCACGTACGTCGCGCAAATTACCCATATCCCAGATCATGTCCGAATCGTTCCCTTTAGTAATGACTTTCTCCGCATCCGACCCGAGCGGTGGCGCGGGCTTGCAGGCGGACCTGTTGACCATTTCCAGCATGGGCTGCCACCCGTTGTCGGTAGTCACGGCCATTACCGTGCAGGACACCAGCGGGGTGGATGATGTATTGCCCATCGATCCGGAATGGGTGGTGGATCAGGCGCGCGCAATGCTGGAGGATGTGCCGGTTGCGGCATTCAAGATCGGTTTGCTCGGCAGCGTGGAGAACATCGCGGCGATTGCCGAGATATTGGCGGACTATCCCGATATTCCGCTGGTGCTTGATCCGGTGCTGTCTTCGGGGCGCGGCGACGAATTGGCGAATGAAGACATGCTGGATGCGATGCGCGAGCTGTTGATCCCGCAGACGAGCATCATCACGCCGAACAGCATGGAGGCGCGGCGACTCGCGCTGGACGAAGACAACGATGAGGACGATCCCTCGCTGGAAGAATGCGCCAAACGGATATTGCGCATGGGTTGCGAGTATGTGCTGATCACCGGTACGCATGAACAAACGCCCAAGGTCACCAACACTTTATACAGTGAACTTGGCGTCGTCAGCAGCGATAGCTGGGCGCGCTTGCCGGGTATCTATCACGGCTCGGGCTGCACCCTTGCATCCGCGATTGCGGCGCTGATGGCGCAGGGTGTGGCCGTGCCGGAGGCGGTAAAGGAAGCGCAGGAATACACATGGCAAACCCTGAATGCGGGATTTCGGCCCGGTATGGGGCAGCACATACCGGATCGATTGTTCTGGGCGCGCGGTGAAGAGGATGATGAGCCACAGCCTGAGCGCCCGAATTAACGGTTTATACGCGATCACGCCGGACGAGCAGGATACGGCGGATCTGTTGCGCAAGGTGAGGCTTGTTTTGTCCGGCGGGGCGCGTGTGCTGCAGTACCGCAACAAGACCGCCGGTGCGGCGCTACTTCTGGAACAAGCCAGTGCCTTGCGCGATCTGACCCGTGAATTTTCTGTGTCGCTGGTCATCAATGATGATGCGGCGCTGGCGCAACAGGTAGGCGCTGACGGCGTGCATCTGGGCGGGGAAGATGGCAGTGTGGCTGCCGCCCGCGCGGTATTGGGCAAGGCTAAACTGATCGGCGTATCTTGCTATAATCGCGCCGCTTTGGCGCATCAAGCGGTTCAGCAAGGTGCGGATTATGTGGCCTTTGGCAGCTTCTTCGCTTCGACGGTCAAGCCGGATGCGGTGGCGGCATCGCCGGATTTATTGCGGCAGGCACGCCGTGAAATAGCAGTTCCATTGGTCGC
>CAZCKZ010000075.1:0-7933 GCA_964499395.1 uncultured Gallionella sp.
TGATAACCACCCTGGGCCGCGGCGATCACATAAGAAAGATTTTCGATGGCGCGCGCCCGCACCAGCACTTCCCAATGCATCTTGCCGGTGGTCTCGGTGAATGCAGACGGCAGCACGATGATGTCCACATTGTGCATCGAGCGAAACAGTTCGGGGAAGCGCAGATCGTAGCAGATCGCCAGGCCGATACGCCCGAACGGGCTGTCTATCACCACCACATGGTCGCCCGGCTCTATCGTTTTCGCCTCGTGGTAATTTTCGTTGCCCAGTTCCAGATTGAACAAGTGGATCTTGTCGTAGTGTGCCACCTGGTCGCCGCGTTCATCGAACACCAGGCAGGTATTCCTTACCTTGTCGGGCGCGCTCGCCGCCAGAGGGATCGAACCACCCACCAGCCATATCTTGTACTGGCGGGCAGTTTCGCTGAGGAACGACTGGATGGGCCCTGATCCGGGTTGCTCGCGAACCTTGACCTTGTCATGCTCGGTTATACCCATGATCGCGAAAAATTCCGGCAACACCACCAGACGCGCACCCTGCTCGGCGGCGTTGGCGATCAAACGGCGCGCTTCGCTCAAATTGCCCTCGACATTCGGTCCCGAAGCCATCTGGATAGCCGCCACCTTGTATGCGTTAACCTGAGCCGCGATGCGTTGCTGTGTGGAATCACCTGCTGACATAATTTTTTCCTATTTATCCGGGTTGCCCTGTTTTGGTCCTGCCGCGACTCCGCCAACCTTGACCACGCTTGGGTCGCGCCATGGTCCGCTGATATTGTATTCAAATGATGCCAACTTATCGAGCGGATTACCCAAAACCTTGTTGACGATGAGTGATCCGATACCCACCACCGGACTGATCGCAAACGCGCCGATCAGCGATACACTGTCACCCAGGGTCGGCAATATTCGTACCGTCAGATTTTGCGTTTCATTGTTCAGGTCGACATCGCCTTTCATGGTCACCTTGGCGGATGATCCGTAAATGCGGAAATCCTGGCTCTCGATTACGCCATCCTTGATGGTGGCATTGCCATTGATGTTGTCGAACTGAAAGCCCTCGCTGAACACGTCGGTGAAGCCCAGCGCAATATGTTTGGGCAAATCCTGCAGACTGAGCACACTGAGCAGTTTGCCGGCGCCCGAATCCATTTTCAGGAACTGGCCCTTGCCGGTATCCAGCTTCAGCGAGCCGTCCAGCGTAGCATAACTGAATTCACCCGGCGCCCCGTCCCATGACAAATCAGCCGCCAGTCTGCCGCTGCCTCCCTTGACGGTATTGGGATAACCGGAACGAGCGAGTATCTTTCCGGCATCGCTGATATCCAGCTGCAAATTGAGCCGGGTTCTTTGCTGTCCCTGCGTATCACTCCAGACTCCGTCTCCAACCAGTCTGCCGTCCGGGTTGGTGATATTCAGACGGCGCAGCCGCCAATCCGTGTCTTCCGGATGCCCGATCAACTCGAAGCGGCCGATGTGTTTTCCTTTAATCTGCAAGTTCTCGATAGAAATATCCAGTGCCGGGATATTGCCTGGATACGTTTTGCCCGCTTGTTTGGTTCTGGCGGGCGGCACGGGTTTGACCGGTTCAGCGGACGGCAAAGGCGGTTGTGATTGCTGGTCGCCAGACCATTGCATATTGCTTAAACGTGCGCGGAACATGCTGCCCGTTTTGTAACCGTGAGGTTCCCATACCACTTCGCCGTTCAACCCGCTACTGGACAGCCGTGCCGCCAATCCGTCGCCACGCCTGGCGGCCGTGACATGCAAAGCGCTGATACTCTGCCCATAGCCAGTCAATTTTTCGATATGCAGATTTGCCCCGGCGATTGGCAATGCGGAACCATAACCAGCCACCTGTCCGGCGTTTTTCGGTGGCTTCCCGGAATGGATAGCGGAAGCACCGGTACCTTTGCTTTCAGCTTTTTTTCCCGCAGCACCCGCCAAGCCGCCCCATCCCTCCACCGATAATTCGGACAGATTGCCGACCAACCATACACCATCCTTCTTGCCGCGCGATAATTTGCGCACCCTTTTTGATGCCGGCGACTTGTCCGGGGCACCAAAACTGACCATCCCGCGCTTGATCGTCATCGCACCGCCATCCTTTTGGCGCTCCAGCCGCGCACTGAGCAGATTCCCCAGACGGGCGGTGATCACATCCCGCCCCGGGACCACGGTGCTTTCAACTTTAGGGCAAGGGCCGACACATTTTTTTTGATTAACGGCCGGCTTCGTCTGGCTGATGACGGGGCTTTTTTCCAAGCGCAGCGGCAGAGCCTCATCGGCAGATTTGGCAAACGGTTGCGGCAAACCGGAACTGATTCCCTGCAATTTTGACGTGATGGCAATCTGCGCGGATTTGTTAACCACATTGATATCGGCATCCCAGTCCGCACTACCGTGCAAATAATCCAGCACAGGAGAAGGTTCGGTCTTGCGCAACACATCAACATTGCTGCGTCCCTTGACTTTGGCATGCACCGCGCCGTTCTCGGTGCTCTGCACATCGATGCTGGCTGTTCCACCGAGTATTTCCGCAGATACGTTGTTGGCGTGCATGCCCGCTTCGGTAAATGTTAAAGTCCCCCGTGTCTTGCGCAACATTGGCACGTCTTTGCCCAGATCGATATCGTTATCCTTAACCTTGATCGTTCCGGACACCTTCAGCGGCTTGTCTCCCGACAATGGAATACGCGCGGATAAATCCAGCTGCCCGTTGCCCCTGGCACTGATACCGTCGGTAAATCCGTCTATGTAGCCGCGCACCGGACTTTTCTGGATGAATTCCAGGAATGAATTGCTCGCGCCTGTCGCCTCGCCGTTTATTTCCAGCGACCGATCCTTGCTCATCATGTCCGGTATCGTGACGGTTACGTTATGCAGGTGTGTGTCGAGTATGGTCGCTGACGGCGACTCCACAACCAGCTTGTTGCCGCGAATCAAAAATTCACCGGAGATGTTTTCGATACGCGGCCAGTTCCTGTCGAATTCCATCACCGCATCCTGTGCATGTCCGTCAATTTCAAACAGCACATCCTTGCGTCCGTCCAGTGGAAAGTTGCTCAGATTACCCTTGATACGGATACGAAAGTCTTTGGTATGACCGGCCAGCAACGCACCATTCAGCCAATCGTTGGCTTGCTTGTTCAGCGCGACCAGCGGGGTATAACGGGCAGCGCGACTGATATCGCCACGCGTCAATCTGCCGGTCAAATCCAGCACACCCAAAGTGCCGGTCCGGGTCCGGTAACTGCCGAACAGATTGCCAGCCAGATCATCGTTGGCGACCGCAATGTTGTCGACATTGATCGACAACTCGCCTTTTTTGCGCTGCCAACCGGCTTGTCCGATAAAGGTGGCAAAAGACAGTGGCTCGCGTAACACACCCGGTGCGTCGACGACCATCCGGCGAGCATTGATGCTCAACCTGCCGCTTGCCTCGCTGCCATCCACATCCCCCGTCAAGCCGGAAAATCCCGGTATTTTGCCGACCTGATTTAACCCAAGGTTATCGAAATGCCCTTTGAGTTTATAGTTATCCGGGTTTCCGGGTGTACCCTGCCATTGCGCATCCAGATTAGTCACTTCCCCTTTTGGCGCATACGCATCCAGACGCGCGCGCAAATCGGCTTGCATCGGCAAGTATTTCGCCAGGTCGGAAAGACTCTTCAATCGGAGCAGGTTGGCTCGTATTTCCCCGCTCGAGGTTTGGCCGCCATTGGCCTGTTGATCGCCTGAAATTACGGTCCGAAAATAAAAATCCGTGGGCTGGAAAGCGAGCCCGTCCTGCAATTTCATCGCCAAGTGTTTTGTCGACATTTCAAAGCCGCCTGCCAATTCTCGCCATGAGGCGCGGCCGCGCAATTCCTGCATTTTCATTTCAGGCAGATCTGCACCGAGCCTGGTAACCACATCGCGCAAGTCCAGATCAGCCGTAATCTCGGTGATCCTGCCATTATGGACGCCCAGCCAACCGCGCAGCGCACCGCGGCCCCGGCTGAATTCACCGGGCAAATCCAGCCATGGTCGCCAGGCTGTCACGTCGGTGTAATCAAGCCGTGTAAACAACTGGCCGCGCCACTTCGCCAGGTTATCGAAGCTTGACCCGTAAAATTCTCCGCGCACGTCAAGCGGGGTCGCCAGTTCATTTGGCGGTATCGCATTCAAGGCAAAACTGTGCCTGCTGAAAAAATTATTAATGCGCAAATTAACCTGTTGCAACACCAGCGGCGGCGCGCCCCGCTGCGCATCCATCCAGACGATCAGGGCATTGCGCACCACCAGGTTGGACTGGTGCAGCAGCCAGTCGGACAAATCGTTATTGTCACCCTGTCTGGAAAGCACCAGGTTGCCGATATAAAGTTTTCCTGCCGTATCCCGGTGTATCAGCAACTCCGGCCTGTCTATTTCCAGGTTGGCCAAACGGATTTCGGCGGTCAGCAACGACATCCAGGACAGGCTGCCATGTATGCTTTTCAGCACCAGTGCGGGCTGCCGCTGGTCGTCCAGAATGCGCACATCGGTAAGATTGAGTTGCGGCATAAAGCCCCGCCATTCACCCTGTATCTTGTCGATGGTAACCGGGCTTCCAATCGCGGCCGACAATGAAGACGTGATCCTGTCATGATATTGCTCTATATCCGGCAATAACCAATAGCGCAGCGCCATGATGGAGAATGCAATCAGCACGGCTGCAACCGCAGACAAAACGACGATGAGCCGCGACAGCCAGTTCAGGCTGTGCCAAAGCAAACTGACAGGTAACGAGTTCAACATTGAATAATCCAGGGGGCAAATGCGCCGGAATGACTGGCTAAAACCTATAATTGGAAGACAATGCGTATTCTAACTTAACGAGCCCATTAATAACGTGAACTCATCCACATTGCCCTTCCCGGACCTGCTGCAAAAAACCTTGCGCTGCAGTCGTTATGCCACGCGGACACTTGAAACAGACCAGGACCTGCAGGTTTGGTTGCGGGAAAATTACACCTCGCCGTGCAGCCGCACGGAAATGCAGGATTTGCTGCAACGCTCGGGGTTAAACCTGGACGATGAAACCGGATTGGCGTGCGCGATGCGCAGGTTGCGCAAGCAGGTAATGGTCAAACTGATACTGCGCGACCTCAATGGTTTTGCAGACCTGAACGAAATCATGCAGTCCATGACGGCACTGGCAGAATTGTGTGTGCAACGCGCGCAAGCCTGCCTGATGAGAGCGATGCGCGCGCAATTCGGCAGCCCGTCTGATCAGGCAGGCACTGCAACGCAGGAATTGCTGGTTATCGCAATGGGCAAACTGGGCGGCGGCGAACTGAATGTCTCATCCGATATAGATTTGATTTTTGTGTACCCGGAAGACGGCGAAACCGATGGCCTGCACAAGCTGAGCAACCACGAGTTCTTTACCCGCATGGGTCGCCGCCTGATCGGCATGATCAGCGAATTCACCGCCGACGGCTATGTATTCCGCGTGGATATGCGATTGCGTCCCTACGGCGAGAGCGGGCCGTTGGTGATGAGCTTTGCCGCCCTGGAGGAGTACTTGATCACCCAGGGACGCGAATGGGAAAGATACGCCTGGATCAAGGCGCGAGTCATTGCACCTGCCGAAAACCCGCAACAGCCCGGTTCGCAAGCCGAATTGGTTCGGCTGGTGCGACCGTTCGTGTACCGCAAATACCTTGACTTCGGCGCAATCGATTCAATGCGCAAATTGCATGCACAGATCCGCCAGGAAGTACAACGCCGCAATCGGCTCAACAACATCAAACTCGGGCCGGGTGGCATACGCGAAATCGAATTCATCGCACAGGTGTTCCAGTTGATACGCGGCGGAAGCGATGCAAGACTGCGCATCCGGCCCACCCGCAGCGTACTGCAGCAGCTTGGCGAAAACGCCCATATGTCATCGCAGGAAGTTGCCGCCCTGGACGCGGCGTATGTTTTCATGCGCAACCTGGAACATCGCCTGCAATATCTGGATGACCGGCAGACCCAGGAATTACCAGAGAATTCCGAAGACCGGGAAATCATCGCGGACGCCATGGGTCATGCGGATTACGCCGCGCTGCTGAAAACGTTAAATTTTCATCGCGCGCTGGTCAGCCGGCAATTCGAGCAAATTTTCGGCTCGCGGCAGGCAGAACAAGCCGAAGGGATTTTGATCGAGCCGCCCGCCATTCGACCAGGCGAACAAACAGCACACGCCGAGTCACCGGTTATGGCCGGGCTATCGAAGGACATGCAACTGTGGAGCGAGGGAATCACCTCTGAAGAATTGAATGCAGCACTGAAAAAACTGGGTTATCTCGATATCCAGAACAGCACGCAACGTCTGCTGCAATTGCGCCACAGCAACCGTTATCAGCATCTTCCCGAATTGAGCAGGCAGCGGCTGGACCGGCTGATCCCGCAATTCATCACCTTGAGCGCGCGGCACACCGACCCCGATGCAACGCTGTCCAGATTGCTGGCATTTCTGGAAGGCGTCAGCGGCCGCGCTGCCTATCTCGCCTTTCTGGCCGAGTATCCGCTGGCCTTGCAGCGCCTGGCCCGACTCATCGCCGCCAGCAGTTGGGCCAGCGACTACCTGACTATGCACCCTGCTCTACTGGATGAATTGCTGGATGCACGCGAAATTTACCAGCCGCCACAGTGGCAGCAGATCGATCATGATTTGCAAACCCGCCTGGAAGACTGCGTTGACGATGCCGAGCGGCAACTGGATGTGCTGCGCCATACGCAGCAGGAGCAAACATTTCACCTGCTGGCGATGGATCTGCAGGGTCTGTTGCCGCTGGAAACACTCAGCGACCATCTGAGTGATCTGGCCGATTTGATGCTGCGACATGTGCTGAAGCTGAGTTGGGCGACGCTGCGCAAGCGGCATCGCGACGAACCCCAATTTGCCATCATTGCGTATGGCAAGCTGGGGGGGCGGGAGCTTGGTTATGCCTCCGATCTGGACTTGATATTTCTATATGACGACGACCATCCTGATGCACAGGAAAACTACGCGCGGCTGGCGCAACGCATCAATACGATGTTGAGCAGTTACACCTCATCGGGGCGCCTGTATGAAACCGATTTGCGGTTGCGCCCCAACGGCGCAAGCGGTTTGCTGGTAAGTTCGGTTGCGGCATTTGCCGGCTACCAGAAGAATGAGGCATGGGTCTGGGAACATCAGGCTTTGACGCGCGCCCGCTTCAGTGCGGGTGACGCCAAAATCGGCGCAACCTTCGAGCATATCCGCCGACAGGTGCTTTGTCAGAAGCGCGAATTGAGCAGCCTGCGCCAGGAAATCCTGACGATGCGCCAGAAGATGCACGACGGACATCCCAACGACAGCGGCCTGTTCGATATCAAGCATGACAGCGGCGGAATGGTAGACATCGAATTCATGGTGCAATATCTGGTGCTGGCCTATGCCCATGAACACCCGCAACTATGCGCCAATGTCGGCAACCTGGCATTGCTCAAACTCGCGGGAGAACTCGGGCTTATCCCCGGTGAAATTGCCGAACGTGTCCGCTTGCTGTACCGGGACCTGCGTCAGATGCAACATCGCATGCGGCTTAACAACCTGTCGCCATGCCGGATTGAACAAGGCGGATTCGATACCAGCGCATGCGGGATATTATGGGAAAGTCTATTCGGAGATATCCTGTGAAAGCGCAGCACCGAATTTTGCTGAAATCCTGAATCGGCCCGTGTCTTCACCGCTCAGTCGCGAGACGAGGCGATACATGACCATCTCGCCTTTACCCTTGACGTTTATGTTGGCCGGCGGCTCGAACACATAGTCGTAGCGGATACGGTTGTAGGTGATCTTGTCAACCTGAATCACGCCTGCAACCGCCTCATCAGTGAGCCGGCTGGCAACGTTCACCGTATCTCCCCACAAATCATAGATGAAGCGTTTGGTGCCG
>CAZCKZ010000076.1:0-7927 GCA_964499395.1 uncultured Gallionella sp.
ATGCGGTTAATCTGCGTGGCGACGGCGAGATAATCCGGGTCTTCCTTGAGCAGTCCCCAGCGCTTGAACTGGGTGAGGAACCACATGCCGTCCGAAAGATAGGGGAAGGGCACTTTTCCGTCGTTGAAAAACTTCATGTGGTTAGCGTCATGCCAGGTGTTGCCCAGGCCGTCTTCATAGTTCCCCAGGAAACGCCCCGCGATGACTTCGGCGGGTGCATCGATGTAATCCGGGCTGGCGATGAGTTCCGCGACCCTGGCACGGTTGGACTGTGCGTCGATGAACTTCGCCGCATCCAGCATGGCCATCACGAGTGCGCGTGCGGTGTTGGGATTCTGCTCGACGAATTCGGCCGTGGCACCCAATACTTTTTCGGGATGGTCGGGCCAGATGTCCTGCGACGAGGCGACCGAAAAGCTGACCTTGTCGTAGATGCCGCGCGCATTCCACGGCTCGCCCACGCAGAAACCATGCATGCTGCCGAGCCGCGTATTCATCACCATCTGCGAAGGCGGCACGGTGATGGTCTTGATGTCCGAGATCGGGTCGATGCCGTAACTTGCCAGCCAGTAATACAGCCACATCGCGTGGGTGCCGGTCGGGAAGGTATGCGCGAAGGTATATTCGCCGGGTTGTGTCCTGATCAGCTTCGCCAGCAACGGGCCGTCGGTGACGCCCTTGTCCCTGAGCTGGCGAGCGAGCGAAATGCCCTGGCCGTTGTTGTTGATGGTCATCAGCACGGCCATGTCTTTCTGCAGTCCGCCGATGCCGAGGTGCACGCCGTACACCAAACCGTAAAGCGCCTGCGCGGCATGCAGTTCGCCGCTGACGACCTTGTCGCGCACGGCCGCCCATGAAGGCTGCTTGCAGGGAATGATCCTGATGCCGTATTTCTCGTCGAATTTCATCAGCGATGCGATCACCACCGATGCGCAATCGGTCAGCGGAATGAAGCCGACCTTGACCTCTTTGAGTTCCGGCGCATCGCTGCCGGCGTTGTTGTTGGAGCTGGGGTTAGCCATGATCGCATTCCGCAAGAAAGGTGAGCAGTTGTTCGCGCAGTGTATAGTAATCGGGATGCTCGAGCAGCATCTTGCGCGTGCGCGGACGCGGCAGGTCGATCTCGAGTATCTTGCCGACTCTTGCATTCGGGCCGTTGGTCATCATCACCACGCGGTCGGCGAGCAGGATCGCCTCGTCCACATCATGCGTGACCAACATGGCCGTGACCCTGGTGCGCGTCCACACTTCCATCAGCACTTCCTGCAGGTCCCAGCGCGTCAGCGAATCCAGCATGCCGAACGGCTCGTCGAGCAGCAGCATCTTGGGCGACAGCGCAAACGCGCGGGCGATGCCGACGCGCTGCTTCATGCCGCTGGAAAGTTCGAATGCCTTCTTGTCCCACACCTCGGCAAGGCCGACGCGGCCGAGATAATTTTCGATGATATCCCTGCGCTCTTGGGCGGTCGCGTGCTGGTAAACCTGCTCCACGCCCAGCGCAACATTGTCGTAGGCGCTGAGCCAGGGCACCAGGCTGGGCGCCTGGAACACGATGCCGCGATCCGGTCCGGCGGTGGCGATCTCGCGGCCGTCCAGCACGATGACGCCCTCGCTGATGTCGTTGAGGCCGGCCATCATCGACAGCACGGTCGACTTGCCGCAGCCGGAATGGCCGATGATCGAGATGAATTCGCCCTTGCGTATTTTCAGGTCAAAGCCGTCGACGACCCTGATCGGGCCCTTGCGCGACGGATAGACCTTGGACACCTGCGAAAAATCGACGTAGCGTTCTTCATTAGACGTAACGATTTCGCCCGGTTTCGGGTGCTTGTGCTTGCCCATTTTCTCCTGGTGTTCCCGCGAGGTGTTGGGCAGCACGGTGGGCAGGTTGATGATCTTGTCGTCTGTCTCGGCATTCTTTGCAGCACCGACCTGCATCAAATATTGCGTCACTTCGCGGCGGATGCGCTTGAACTCGGGCGAATGATTGATCGCCGCGCGGTCGCGCGGGCGCGGCAGCGTGACCGGGAACTCCGGCCCCAGCGTCGCATTCGGGCCCGGGTTCAGCGGGATGATGCGGTCGGCCATGATGATGCCCTCGTCCACATCGTTGGTGATCAGCACCACGGTTTTTTTCTCCTGGCTCCAGATGCGGATGATCTCGTCCTGCAGCCTGGAACGGGTCAGCGCGTCGAGTGCACTCAGCGGTTCGTCGAGCAGCAGGATATCCGGCGAGGCCGCCAGCGCACGCGCCACCGATACCCGCTGGCGCATGCCGCCGGACAGTTCGGCGGGACGCTTTTCCATCGCGGAGGTGAGGTTCACCATGGCTATATATTTCTCGACGCGCGCCATGCGCTCATACTTTGAATAATTCCTGAACACCTGATCGACCGAGAGCGCGACGTTCTGGCGCACGGTCATCCATGGCATCAGGGAATAATTCTGGAACACCACGCCGCGATCCGGCCCCGGCCCGTCGATTGCCTTGCCCTTGATGAGCACCTCGCCCGCATCGGCCTGCTGCAAACCCGCAATCAGCGAGATCAGCGTGGACTTGCCGCTGCCGGAGAAACCGACAATCGCGACGAACTCGCCCTCGTTGATGCGCAGGTTGATGTCGTTCAGCACGACGGTGCGCTGCGCGCCGGTGCCGTAGGATTTTGAGACACCCCTGAATTCCAGACTCGGGAATTCCAGGCCGGTTGCCGATTCCACCAGCGGCACGCCAACTTCGGCGGCTTCTTCGGTTTTTAGTTGTGCGTTAAGCATGATGTTTTCCTGATTATTTAATATGCAGGGCGGGCAGGTTTTATGCCCACCCTACCAAATCCTATTCTGTACGCTGGCCGAAACTGGCCATCTGCTGCAGCGTATGCATGATCCGGTCGAGCAGGAATCCGACAAAGCCGATCGTAAATACGGCCACCATGATACGGCCCAGCGATTGCGAGCTGCCATTCTGAAACTCGTCCCAGACAAACTTGCCGAGTCCGGGATTCTGCGCCAGCATCTCGGCTGCAATAAGCACCATCCATGCCACACCCAGCGACAAACGCATGCCGGTGAAGATCAGTTTGAGCGATGACGGAATCACGATCTTCATGATCTTGGTGCGCGTGGACAGGCGCAGCACCTTGGAGACGTTGAGCAGATCCCTGTCGATGGATGCCACGCCCAGGGCGGTGTTGACCAGCGTCGGCCACATCGAGCACAGCGTCACGGTAATCGCCGATATAAGGAAAGACTTTGCGAACATCGGATCTGCGCTGACATAGAGCGCGCTCACCACCAGCGTGACGATCGGCAGCCAGGCAAGCGGCGACACCGGCCGGAAAATCTGGATCAGCGGATTCAGCGCGGCCTGGAACGTCCGGTTCAGGCCGCACAGTATCCCAAGCGGCACCGCGATAATCGTCCCCAGCATGAATCCGACGAACACCGTGTAGAGGCTGGTGAAAATCTGGTCCAGATAGGTCGGCTGGCCGGTGTACCTGATCGCGTCGTATTCCTGGCCCGGATGCTGTGCCATGAAATCGGCCTTGCGCACCTTCTGGCGCTCGATAAATGCTGCCTTGCGCGCTTTCTCGTCCAGATATTCCTGGTACAGATTATCGGCCTGCTGCAGCACCGCAACCGGCCCCGGCAATGTGCCCAGCGATGTGTGCACATGGCTGGCCCCGATTTGCCAGAACCCCAGAAAAACCACAATGCCGAATAGCGGTGGTGCGACTTTGCGCAAGATGACCCGCGACATCGATTCGCCGCCGGCGTTGGATTGCGCCAGTGCCATCAGGCGTTGCCATATGGATTGTGTAAGTTGTGCTGTTGTGCTCATGATTAACCTCATTCTGTCATTTCGCTCCGGCCCATGCCGGAGCTCGCTCACCTGTGTCAGGGCTTTTCGTTGCCCTTCAGGCCGATCTTGAACTTGTTGATGTACGCATTCGGTTTGCGCCCGTCGTAAACGATGCCGTCGATGAAGCCGTCTTCCCGCCCCTTGAAGCCGGTTTCCTTCGCGAAATTCGGGAAATCGGACGCCTTCATCTTGCCTTCGGCGATCAGCTCCCTGGCGGCAATCGCATAGATGTCAGGACGGTAGACTTCCTTTGCTATCTTGATGTACCAGCTGTCCGGTTTGGCTTCCGGAATCTGGCCCCAGCGGCGCATCTGGGTCAGATACCAGACCGCATCGCTGTAGTACGGATAGGTCGCGTTGTAACGGAAGAACACATTGAAGTCCGGGGCGGGACGCTTGTCGCCCTTTTCGTACTCGAAGGTGCCGGTCTTGCTGTTGGCGATGACTTTTTCGTCTGCACCGACATAGTTGGACTGCGAGATGATCTTTACCGCCTCCATGCGGTTCTTGTTGTTGTCCTCATCCAGCCAGTAGCCGGCGCGTATCAGCGCCTTCACCACATGGATCAGCGTGTTCGGATATTTGTCTGCCCACTTTTTGGAGACGCCGAACACCTTTTCCGGATTGTTCTTCTGCACGTCGTAATCGGTCGCGACCGGCACGCCGATACCCATGAACACCGCCTGCTGGTTCCACGGCTCACCCACGCAATAACCATCGATGGTGCCCGCTTCCATGGTCGACGGCATTTGCGGTGGCGGTGTCACAGAAAGCAGCACATCCGCCTTGAGGGTGCCGCTGGTATCGCCTTTGGCAGGCGCGTAGTAGCCGGGATTCATGCCGCCGGCCGCGAGCCAGTAGCGCAACTCGTAGTTGTGTGTGGACACCGGAAACACCATGCCCATCTTGAATGCCCTGCCCTGTTTCTTGTAATCGTCGACGACATATTTGAGGTACTTGGGATCGATCGGATGCACCGGCTTGCCGTCCTTCATCATCGGCAGGCGTTTTTTGAGATCCGCCCACACGGCGTTGGAAACGGTGATTGCGTTGCCGTTCATATCCATGCTGAACGGTGTGATGATGGCGGCCTTGGTGCCGATGCCGATGGTGGCGCCGATAGGCTGACCGGCAAGCATATGCGCACCGTCCAGTTCACCGGTGACTACCCGGTCCAGCAGCACCTTCCAGTTCGCCTGTGCCTCCAGCGTGACGGACAGACCCTCATCTTCGAAGTAACCCTTTTCGTAGGCGATCGCCAACGGCACCATGTCGGTCAGCTTGATGAAGCCGAATTTCAGCGATGTCTTCTCTGCCTTGCCGACCGCGGCCTGTGCGTCGACCATGCTGAACGGCACAACTCCGCTCAGTGCGATCATGCAGATTGCGATTGCCGTATTTTTAACAATGCTGCGACTGGCTTTGCTCAGTCTGTCTGTGGAACCAACAGGTCCTTTGGTGTTTGCGCTCTTCATGTTGCTCTCTCCTTGAATAAAACAGCTGGATTAAGAATCGAATCCGGTTCTGAACCACAAATAAAAAAGCGTCCGGCTGCGCATATACGCAGCGGGACGCCTTTGTCCTTTCAAACTGTTCGGATCGCCATTGATCCAACTACTGGAATTTACAACGCAAGACCTGTGCCAAAAAACCGATATCGGCTGAAAAGCCGCGGTAACAAGCGCTATATCACATTATTGCCGATCGCAAATTCGGGCGGCTGACCACTCAAACCGCAACACTTTGGTGCATTTTCTTGCGGCTGCGCACCTGGATGCAACATTCAGGCGCCCAGTTCTTTGGCCATGATGATGGCCTCGGCAACCTCCGCCAGCCGTTTACCCTTGCTCATCGCCATTCCCCGCATACGCTTGTAAGCATCCGGTTCGCTATAACCGTGATCCGCCATCAGTATGGCCTTGGCACGATCCACCAATTTGCGTTCTGTTAATTGATTTTTCGCTTCCTTCAACTCGTCGCGCAGTTTTTTGTGCTCGGCAAAGCGGGCGGCGGCCACCTGGATGATGCCGCTCAGGTCCTCACCCTGAACGGTATGCGCCACGTAAGCACTGACCCCGGCGCGCATCGCCTCCTGGATGCTGCGTTGATCTTTCTGCGCGCTCAGCACCACCACCGGTTTTTCCAGCGTTGTGGACATCAGGCTGATCTGCTCCAGCGTGTCCCGCCCCGGCGCATCGGCATCAACGATAATTACATCCGCCAATGCCCCCTGGATCGAATGTTCGTCCACCTGTTCCCAGGCCAGCACGCCGACGACATCGAACCCTGCCAGTTCCAGGCTGGCTTTCAGCCACGCGGCACGGTCTCTTACATCATCGATGATCAGGATTCGTTTCAATCCAGGCTCCTCTTGCAATCAGTACGGCTCAGCAATAAGCGAGCCAAATTTCTGTTTGTTGCTGTTATTCAAATGGGCAGTTGAATCAGAGGCTGTCGTGCATTGCACATAACCCTGCCGATCGACTGCAATTCAGCTGCGGCGCGATATCAGACCGCGGCTTTCCAGCATACAAAAAAAAGGGCACCTTGCGGTGCCCTGAAACGAAGCATTGCGCTTCGGGGAGGTTTACAGTTCTCTGTAGAGTGCAAACAGGTACCGGGGGTACCCGTTTGGCTTCGTTAAGTTATTCCACACGTTCTCCGTGCAGGGCGATGTCCAGACCTTCACGTTCCTGTTCTTCGGTAACGCGCAGACCCATAACCATGTCCACTACCTTGAGGATGATGTAGGTCCCCACGGCGGTATAAGCGATGGTGATCGCCACACCCTTGGCCTGGATGAACAGCTGACCCATGCTGCCTGCGGTGCCGCCGATGGATTCCACCGCAAAGATACCGGTGAGCAGCGCGCCAACGATACCGCCGATGGCATGCACGCCGAATGCATCCAGCGAATCATCGTAGCCGATCATGTGTTTCAAGGAAGTAGCTGCCCAGAAACAGATCACGCCAGCAGCAACACCGATGATCAATGCGCCCACAGGTCCGACAAAACCGGAAGCGGGAGTGATCGCGACGAGGCCGGCCACTGCACCTGAGGCGATGCCCAATACGCTGGGCTTGCCCTTGAAGATCCATTCAGCGAACATCCAGCCAAGCGCTGCAGTACCGGTAGCGATTTGCGTAACAGCCATGGCCATACCGGCACGTCCGTCAGCAGCAACCGCAGAACCCGCGTTGAAACCGAACCAGCCCACCCACAGCATTGCAGCACCCATGATAGTCAGGGTCAGGTTATGCGGCGCCATGGGTTCCTTGCCGTAACCCAAACGAGGGCCGAGCACAAGGGCGGTTACCAAGCCTGCCACACCGGCGTTGATATGCACCACGGTGCCACCGGCAAAGTCCAGCACGCCCATATCCCACAGGAATCCGCCGTCACCGGACCAGACCATGTGTGCGATCGGCGAATAGATCAACAGCGACCACAGTGCCATGAACACCAGCATGGAGGAGAACTTCATGCGGTCCACAAAGGCACCGCAGATCAGTGCCGGGGTGATGATCGCAAAAGTCATCTGGAAGGTCATGAAGACCGATTCCGGTATGCCGCCTGTCATGCTGCTCATGGTCATGCCGGACAGGAACAAATGGTTCAGGCTACCGAAGAAGGAATAGAAGTTGGTCACCCCTTTTTCCATACCTGTGGTATCGAAAGCGATACTGTAACCGGCCACCATCCACAGCACGGAAATCAGAGCCGTGATGGCAAAGCTTTGCATCAGGGTAGCCAGAACATTTTTCTTGCGGACCATACCGCCGTAGAACAGTGCCAGGCCGGGAATGGTCATCAACAGCACCAGTGCGGTCGAAGTCATCATCCAGGCGGTTGCGCCGCTATCCAGAACGGGCGCATCTGCAGCCATGGCCACAGCAGGAGCCATCAGGGCAAAGAATGCGATTAATTTTTTCATGTGGTTTCTCCTTACAACGCTTCTGCGCCGGCTTCACCGGTGCGGATGCGTATGACTTGTTCGAGGTCGGAAACGAATATCTTGCCGTCGCCGATCTTGCCGGTATTAGCCGCCTTCTCGATCGCCTCGACTA
>CAZCKZ010000077.1:0-7749 GCA_964499395.1 uncultured Gallionella sp.
TGGAAGTTGCTTCCATAACCTCGAAAGGTTTAACCACCGACCCTGCAACCAGATAGTCGATACGCAGGCGGCCTTCGGCCATTTCATTGACGCGGTCGACGTATTCCTGGGCCATATCGTTGAAGATGTCCTTCGCACCCCAGGCACCCTGCATCTTGAGAACGATGGGGGATGCCGCGACCGAGATCGACGGAAAGCCGGTGATGGCGGCCCCCGTCGTGACGGCGGCGGCCGTCGTCAGAAACTTGCGCCGCGACACGGTTTTGGGGACTTCTTTGGTTTCTACTTCCTTATCCATGATTATTCCTCCTTGGGTTTGACTTGAGAAACTGACTTGCTGCTTCTTGCTTCAATCGGCCTCGTCACAGAGTTGTCACGTGACCGTTTGATCCTTGGATTTGCGGCTTGTATTCTTGGTGCTGCTACAGCTTGTGTGGTCGAGCGAGCGGACCTGCTGCACATCATCGAGCAGGTAGCAAAAGTCTGGTATGGTAGTTGAATCCGGGATAGTTTCTCAGCTGCCATGTGGTACAGGGATTCCTGGATGATCCCGATACCGCGTGGCTGGGTTGTTTTGTCGCGGCGATAGCGGTGCAATGCTGGCACATCGCAGCACGTCGACGGATTTGCAAGAGTAACTTTGTTTGCTATCGGGAGCATGGGCTTTAAATTATTGCAACAGGTGATATTGCGAAATTTTTATTCTATTTTAATTTTCTTATTCTATTTTTTATTTTTATAGTTTATTGCAAAGACTGCTTGGAGCGGTGAATCATAAAGTGGGCGAACGATAACTCATTCACCTGGCACTGACAACCAACATTTTCATTTCCCGCATTATTTTTCACATGGTGAAAATGTTTGGTCGATCGGTCGTTACAGCGAAGACGGAGCTGCCTGGTTTGGCGCTGCATTTTGTGCCAAAGTGAAAACGACCAAAATTGACGTTTGGCAGTTGCAGGAGATACAGTACGGGGCTGCCATAAAATAAATAAAGCAGTGAGATACTGGTCGCGGCGGCCTGCAGCCACGAATTGCAAAACACCCTTCATTTTGATCAAAGCAAGCCTTAAGGAAAAATCATGACCAAGCCTACATTACAACTATGGATCAATGGCCGGCGCACCAGCAGTCTCAGCAAGCGCCTGGCAGATGTGACCAACCCGGCTACCGGAGCTGCGATCCGGCAGGTGCCGCTGGCCAGCCGCGAGGATGTGGAAATCGCCGTTGCCGCTGCCAAGGCTGCCTTCCCGGGCTGGCGCGACACCACCCCGCTGCGCCGCAGCCGCATCCTGAACAAATTCCGCGAACTGCTCGAAACGCACCGCGCCGAGCTGGCTCAACTGGCCAGCGAAGAGCACGGCAAGACTCTGGAAGATGCCGCAGGATCGGTGCAGCGCGGCATCGAGGTGGTGGAGTTCGCAGCCGGCGTGCCGCACCTGCTCAAGGGCGAGCATGCCGAAAATGTCGGGCGCGGCGTCGATTGCCACTCCATGCTCCAGCCGATAGGCGTGTGTACAGGCATCACGCCATTCAATTTTCCCGCGATGGTGCCGATGTGGATGTTCCCCATCTCCATCGCCTGCGGCAATACCTTCATACTCAAGCCCTCGGAAAAGGTGCCTTCATGCAGCCTGCGCATGGCCGAGCTGTTCAAGGAAGCGGGATTGCCCGATGGCGTATTCAACGTCGTGCCCGGCGACAAGGAGGCGGTGGACGCGCTGCTGGCGCATCCCGACGTGAGATCGATTTCTTTCGTCGGTTCGACACCGATCGCAAAATATATCTACGAAACCGCCGCGCATCACGGCAAGCGTGTGCAGGCACTTGGCGGTGCGAAGAACCACGCCGTGGTAATGCCCGATGCCGAGCTGGATTTCACTGCGAATGCGATCATGGGCGCAGCCTACGGTTCCGCCGGCGAGCGCTGCATGGCGATCTCCACCGTGGTCGCGGTGGGTGATGTCGCCGACGCACTGGTTGCCAAACTGAAGGAAAAAGCCGAGAAGCTGGTGGTCGGCCCGGGCGATAAAAAAGGCGTCGACATGGGGCCGGTGATCTCTGCGCCGCATCGCGACAAGATTGTCGGCTACATTACCAGCGGCGTCGAACAGGGCGGTACGCTGGTCATCGATGGACGCGGCATCAAGGTGGCGGGACATGAAAATGGTTTCTTTGTCGGGCCGACGCTGTTCGACAATGTTTCCACTGACATGACCATTTACAGGGAAGAGATCTTCGGCCCGGTGCTGATCGTGTTGCGCGTCGCGAGTCTGGATGAAGCGATCAGGATGATCAACAGCAATCCCTACGCCAACGGCACTGCGATTTTCACGGCTTCCGGAGGTGCGGCGCGTCGTTTCCAGAACGAGATCGAGGTCGGCATGGTCGGCATCAATGTGCCGATCCCGGTACCGATGGCGTTCTTCTCGTTTGGCGGCTGGAAATCCTCGTTGTTCGGCGACTTGCACATGCACGGCATGGAAGGCGTCTATTTTTATACCCGCACCAAAGCCATCACCACAAGATGGCCCGAGGTGTCGGACAAGAAGGTGTCCACGCTGGCGATGCCGACGCTGGGCTAAGGGAAAATTCCCTCTTCGACATTCCGGGGCGAACGGATTTATGTCGTGTTTAAATTTTGTAGTTATGTAGTGTTTATAAGGAGGCAGAAATGACTATCAACATTGGCTTCATCGGCCCCGGCATCATGGGTGGCCCGATGGCACTCAATCTGATGAAGGGCGGACACAAATTGTGGGGCTACGCGCGCCGTCCCGAAGCAATGAAAAAATTGGTGGATGCGGGCGCAACTGCCTGCACATCGGCTGCGGAAGTCGCCAAACATGCCGATGTGATCTTTCTCATCGTGTCCGACACGCCGGATGTGGAGAGCGTGATCTTCGGCGAGAACGGCATTGCAAAAGGGGCACGCAGCGGCAGCGTGATCGTCGACATGAGCACCATCTCGCCGACCGCGACCAAGGTGTTCGCCGAGCGGCTGGCGAAGCAGGGCGTGGAGATGCTGGATGCGCCTGTTTCCGGCGGTGAGGGCGGTGCGATCAGCGGCACGCTGTCCATCATGGTGGGTGGCAAAGCCAAGGTGTTCGAGCAGGTCAAACCGCTGTTCGAACTCATGGGCAAAAACATCGTGCACGTCGGCGACAACGGCGCGGGCCAGGTGGCCAAGTCGTGCAACCAGATCGTGGTGGCAGTGACGATACAGGCGGTGGCCGAAGCGCTGACCTTCGCGAGCAGGAACGGCGCGGATGCGGCCAAGGTGCGCGACGCGCTGATGGGCGGATTCGCCGGCAGCAAGGTCATGGAAGTGCATGGCAAACGCATGCTGGATAACGATTTCAAGCCGGGCTTCAAGGTCGGCCTGCACCAGAAGGACATGCGCATCGTGATGGAAACCGCGCACCAGCTGGGTGTGGCGCTCCCCGCCGCGGCATTGGTCACGCAGAACCTCAACGCGCTGATGGGCACCGGCGACAGCGAACTTGATTCTGCAGCGGTGGTCAAGGTCGTCAAACGCATGTCGGGCATGGCTGACTGAAGATTATGGAAAAAATCGTGTTTCTCGATGCCGCCAGCATCATCGCCGACATACACCGCCCGGCGTTTGCGCACCATTGGGAAGCCTATCCGGCCACGGCGGCCGGACAGACCGTGGAGCGGCTCAGGGATGCCACCATCGCGATCACCAACAAGGTGTTGCTGGGCCGGGAAGTCCTGGAGCAATTGCCCAGGCTGAAGATGGTCGCCGTCGCCGCCACCGGCGTGAACAATGTCGATATCGATTGCTGCGGGGAACGCGGCATCGTGGTTTCCAATATCCGCAACTACTCGGTGCACACCGTGCCCGAACATGTGTTCATGCTGGTGCTGGCGTTGCGCCGCAACCTGCTGGCGTTTCGCGAAGATGTGCGCAGCGGTGCCTGGCAACGGTCCGAACAGTTCTGCCTGTTCACCCATCCGTTGCGCGATCTGCACGGCAGCACGCTGGGCATCATTGGACATGGCGCGATAGGCAAGGCGGTGGCGGATATCGCCGCGGCATTCGGGATGAAGGTGCTGGTCGCGGAGCACAAGGACGTTGCCGATATACGGCCGGGGTACACCGCATTCGACGCGGTGCTGCACGAGAGTGATGTGATCACCCTGCACCTGCCGCTCAACGAGCAGACCCGTCACCTGATCGGCACTGCGGAATTCAACCGCATGAAACCCGGTGCACTGTTGATCAATACCGCGCGAGGCGGTCTGGTGGACGAAGCGGCACTGCTGGATGTACTGCAAAACGGGCGTATCGGCGGCGCCGGATTCGATGTGCTGGAAAAGGAGCCGCCCACCGATGGCCATCCGCTGCTGGATCTGGATATGCCCAACTTCATCCTGACCCCGCACATCGCCTGGTCGGGGAGGGAGGCGATGCAAATATTGGCAGACCAGCTCATCGACAACATCGAGGCCTACGCAGCGGGAACACCGCAGAACCGTATTGCATGATGTTTGATCTCTCGCTCTTTGGAGGCAACTTACATTTTTTTGTAAGAAATATTTGTCCGTAAAACTTATAGCCGGGCATCCGCTCCTACAGGATTCAAATGTATTTTTAGGGCGATATATTATGTAACAAGGAGGCGATCATGAATTATCCCGCAGGCATCGACATCAGTGTTGCAGTTACGCCGGAGCAGTCCGCCATCCTGACCCCGGAGGCGCTGGGTTTCATTGCAGGACTGGTGCGCAAGTTCGGATCGGAGCGTCTATCCCTGCTGGAACGCAGGGTCAGGCGCCAGGACAAACTGGAGGCGGGCGAGCTGCCCGATTTTCTGGCCGAGACGGCTGCCGTGCGCAACGGCGACTGGCGCATCGCGCCGGTACCCGCCGAACTGCTGGACAGGCGCGTGGAAATCACCGGCCCGGCTGAGCGCAAGATGCTGATCAACGGACTGAATGCCGGTGCAAGCGTGTACATGGCCGACCTGGAAGATTCCATGACGCCCACCTGGCCCAATGTAATCGAGGCGCAGATCAATTTGCGCGATGCAGTTGTGCGTACCATCAGGCACGTCAATCCCGACGGCAAGACCTACCAGTTGAATGAGAAAATCTCGGTGCTGTTCGTCCGGCCGCGCGGCTGGCATATGGTGGAAAAGCACATGACAGTGGACGGCAAACCGGTATCCGGCAGCCTGTTCGACTTTGGCCTGTATTTTTTTCATAACGCGAAAGCCTTGCTGGCGCGCGGCACTGCGCCCTATTTTTATCTGCCCAAGATGGAAAGCCATCTCGAGGCACGGCTGTGGAATGCTGTCTTCGTTCATGCGCAGGAAAGCCTCCACATTCCGCGCGGCACCATCAAGGCGACAGTGCTGATCGAGACCTTGCCGGCTGCTTTCGAGATGGACGAAATTCTTTACGAATTGCGCGAGCATTCCGCCGGATTGAACTGCGGGCGCTGGGACTACATCTTCAGCTGCATCAAGAAATTCGGCCGCACGCCCGGCTTCATACTTGCCGACCGCGGCCTGGTCGGGATGACATCCCCGTTCATGCGCGCCTATTCGCTGCTACTGATCAAGACATGCCACCGCCGCAATGCGCATGCGATGGGCGGTATGGCGGCGCAGATTCCGATCAAGTCCGACCCGGAAGCCAATGCGAAGGCCATAGCCACCGTCCGTGCCGACAAGGAGCGCGAGGCGGGCGACGGACACGACGGCACCTGGGTCGCCCATCCCGGCCTGGTGCCGGTGGCGATGGAGGTGTTCGACCGGCTGATGCCCGCCCCGAACCAATTGGACAATAAGCGCGAAGACGTGCAGACCACGGCTGCCGATCTGCTGAGATTCGAACCGCAAGCCCCGATCACCGAAGCCGGACTGCACTTCAATATCGAGGTGGCGATCGCCTATCTCGGTGCATGGCTGTCGGGCACCGGCTGCGTGCCGATACACCATTTGATGGAGGACGCGGCTACCGCCGAAATTTCCCGCTCCCAGGTGTGGCAGTGGATCCACAGTCCGTTGGGTGTGCTGGACGACGGGCGCAAGGTGACACTGGACATGGTGCGCGGGATGATTCCGCCGGCGCTGGCCATCATCGATAAAGGGGTGAGCGAGAACCGTTTCATCGCCGGTGACTACCAGCAGGGCGCTGCCGTGTTCGAACAGTTGATCGCAAAGGAGCCCATCGTCGAATTCCTCACCAACTATTGTTATGAAGTGATGGAATGATGTTGCGACCCGCCACCATACCCGTTCAACAATACAGCGACCCGCCGGGCGGTGACGCGCCGTCGACAGTCGACACGCTGCGCGATACTTTGCAGCGTCCGCTGCGCGATCTGCGCATATCCGTGACCGACCGTTGCAACCTGCGCTGCACCTACTGCATGCCGCGTGAACTCTTCGGCAAGGATCACCCGTTCCTGCCGCGTGCCGAACTGCTGAGCTTCGAGGAGATCGCACGACTGGCCGCATCGTTCGTCGAGCTGGGCGTGGAAAAGATCCGGCTGACCGGCGGCGAGCCGCTGTTGCGCCGCAACGTCGAACAACTCGTTGCCGCGCTCGCCGGGCTATGCACACCGGCGGGCAAACCGGTGGAAGTCACGATGACCACCAATGGCGTGCTGCTTGCCGGAAAAGCACGGGCACTCAGGGATGCGGGCCTGGCGCGGCTTTCCGTCAGCCTGGACGGGTTGAGCGACGCGGTTTTCAGGCGCATGAGCGACACGGCCGTGCCGGTCGGCACCGTGCTGGACGGCATCGCCGCCGCGCAGCGCGCCGGGTTCGACGCGATCAAGGTCAACATGGTGGTCCAGCGCGGCGTGAACGATCACGAGATCATCGCGATGGCCGAACATTTCCGGGCCGAAGATTCCGGCATCGTGCTGCGCTTCATCGAATACATGGACGTGGGCAACACCAATGGCTGGCGCATGGACGAGGTGGTCACCGCAGCGGAGATACTGAAAATTATCGGCGCGCATTACCCGATCATCCCGATCGCGCCGAATTACAGCGGGGAAGTGGCGGAACGCTGGGCCTATGCGGACGGCGCCGGCGAGATCGGGGTGATCGCCTCCATCAGCCGCGCGTTCTGCCACAGTTGCACCCGCGCACGGCTGTCGACCGACGGCAAGCTGTACACCTGTCTGTTTGCCACAGATGGAGTGGATCTGCGCGCCCCGTTGCGCGAGGGCGCAAGCGACGAAGCTTTGACCCGGCTGATCGCGGCGTGCTGGCAGCAGCGCGCCGACCGTTACTCGCAGCTGCGATCGGCCGCGACACAGGACACGGAACGCCCCGCAGCAAAAAAAGTGGAAATGTCCTATATCGGGGGATAGCAACAGGTGAAGATTCAAAAAGCAAGGTTCGGGAAGCAAAATATTGTGAATGCAACTGCGAGCCTTCCGGACCGGATTCGTTAGCATGTTCATATTTCATTTTTGTTAATTGAACCCCTATTTTTTTGCTTGTTGCAGAAATACCACATATACGCGTTTTACCTTGCCCCGCTTGATTTGTTGTGGATAATGCCCGCTTGAATTCTCTGTTTCTTGGGAATTTTCAATAGGCCGCCGCCATCCACGACGACAGCCGATATAACTTAAAACAACTTTGAGGAGTTTTACATGCAAAAGAAACTAATCGCACTGGCAATCACTGCCGCATTCGCTTCCGCACCGGCATTTGCCGACTCAACCGTGTACGGCGTGGCTGACGTAGGTTTTGGTTC
>CAZCKZ010000078.1:0-7748 GCA_964499395.1 uncultured Gallionella sp.
CTTCGGAAAAGCGCGACAGTTGGGTCATGACCAGAGCCGCACAGGCGGTGAATTCGATCGCAAAGTCGCGATCCGATACCGCATCCAGCGAATTTTCGCACACGCCGTCAAAGCCGAGCAGCTCGGCGACGTATTCGCGCTTGATCGGATAGCTGGTCCCGGCGAGCGCCGCCGCGCCAAGCGGCAGGCGGTTTACCCGCTTGCGGCAATCCCGCAGACGTCCCGCATCGCGTTTGAGCATTTCGAAATAAGCCATCAGGTGGTGCGCGAAGCTGATCGGCTGTGCGACTTGCAAATGGGTGAAGCCGGGCATGATGGTGTGGACATGCTGCCCGGCAAGTTCGAGCAGTGCGATTTGCAATGCATTGATCAGCCGGAGCAGTTCGTCTATCGCATGGCGCAAATACAGCCGTATATCGGTCGCAACCTGGTCGTTACGCGAACGACCGGTGTGCAGCCGTTTCCCGGCATCGCCGACCAGTGCGGTGAGGCGTTTCTCGATGTTGAGGTGCACGTCTTCCAGATCCAGCGACCAGTCGAATTCGCCGCTGATGATTTCATTTTCGATCTGCGCAAGGCCGCGCTTGATGTCGTTCAGGTCATGTGTGGAGATGATGCCGCAGGCTGCCAGCATTTGCGCATGCGCGAGCGAGCCTTGTAAGTCGAACATGGCGAGTTTGTGGTCGAAGCCCACCGATGCGGTGTAGCGTTTCACCAGTTCTGCCACCGGTTCCGAGAATCGTCCCGACCAGGTATCTTTGTCTTGCATTGCCGCCCCCACTTGTCCCAAAATGAAGCATGAAAAATTCAAGGCTGTCCCGCCATGAATAAGGCGCTCAGTATAAGACAAAATACCAGACAGTATGGGCTGCCAAACTTTCGCAACCTTGGCACCCTGTTGCGCATTCTGATAATCAGCAACGGTCTGGCATTGTTGCAGGCCCTCATGTTGTCGAACAGCTGGATGGACGTGGCGCAACACATGATGCAGATCAACACGCTGTTGACACCGGTATTGTTATCCAGTCTTTTGCTGCTATGGTCTGCACAACCATGGCTGAGCCGGATTTCCTACCGCCGCGGCGCAGTGGCGGTGACGGCTCTGGTGGTTGCAGTGACCGTTTCCATCTATTATTTCGGCGGGGAGCTGTATCGTCCGCCGGAGAGCGTTGAGAGCTATTTTGATTATCTGCGTTGCGGTCTGCTCAGCGCGGTAGCGTGCGGAATTTTGCTGTTTTATTTCCGGTTGCGTTCCAGGATGTTGTCGCGAGCCTTGAGCGATGCCCGGTTGCAGGTATTGCGCGCACGCATCCGTCCGCATTTTCTGTTCAACACGATCAATGCCGTGCTTGGTATCGTGCGCGCCCAACCCAAACAGGCGGAAACAGCGCTGGAAGACATGGCTGATCTGTTTCGCATGGCCATGTCGGATGCGCAGGATCTGGTGCCGCTGGGACGTGAAATTCAACTGAGCAAACAATATCTTGCGTTGGAGCAATTGAGGATGGGCGACCGGCTACGCGTGGATTGGCAAATTCAGGACGTTTCCGATGAGGTGCTGATTCCGCCGCTGTTGTTGCAACCCTTGTTGGAGAACGCCGTTTATCACGGTATCGAACCGTTGTCCGAGGGTGGCAGCATCAATGTCGCGTTGCGGCGCAACGGCGATCAATTGCAACTCAGGGTTGAAAATCCCTGCCCGCTACGTGCAGATGTGTCGCATCAAGGCAACATGGTTGCTTTGCGCAACATCAGAGAACGACTGGATTTGCTTTTTGATGTCGAGGCGAGCTATCAGGTCGAAAGCGGGAAGGATTTCTACCGTGTGGAAATCGTTTTTCCGTATGTATCCCGTGTAAAGGAGCGACCATCATCATGAATGACATTGAGCTGGCTTTGCGTGTTTTTATTGTGGATGACGAACCGCCGGCACGCAATCGGCTGCGCGATCTGCTGAATGATTGCAGCGAACAGCTGGCCCTGGAGGTGGTGGGCGAAGCGGGCAATGGCCGTGAAGCATTGGAGAAGCTGGCGGAAATCACTACCGATGTGGTGTTGCTGGACATTCGCATGCCGCAAATGGACGGCATCGAACTCGCGCAGCATTTGAACAAACTACCCAAGCCGCCGGTGGTGATTTTCACCACCGCTTACGATGCATACGCGATCAAGGCATTCGATCTGCATGTGATCGATTATTTGCTCAAGCCGATACGATTGGGGCGGCTTTTCGAGGCGCTGAATCGGGCGCGCGAAGCGGTGCCGGTGCAAACCGAGGTATTGCGCGAACTTTTGCCCGACCCGCGCAAGAATCTTTCCATCCACGAACGCGGCAAGATCCACCTGATACCCGTCGAGCAGGTACTGTACCTTCGTGCGGAATTGAAATACATTACGGTGCGCACCGCCGAACGCGAATATCTGATCGAAGAGTCGCTCAATGCGATGGAAAAGGAGTTTGCCACGCGCTTTGTGCGCATCCACCGCAATTGCCTGATCGCGAAAGATGCGATAGTGGGCTTTGAAAAGGGTGGCGACGAAGGCGAAAGCGGCTGGATGGTCAGGCTGAAGGGCCTGGACGAGCTGCTCGCAATCAGCCGCCGTCAGCAGCATATCGTCAAGGAATTCAGTTGAGGGCACACTTGAGCCGAATCATGGCGGGATGAAGATTACCAACCTTCCTCCCGCATTTTCTCGCCAGGTTCTTATTGCTTTCCGGCAGCGCTTCTAATGACGGCCTGCCAGGCAAGCAGTTTTTGCTCATACGGTATTCCGGCATTGGCCGGGCTGGTTGAAGGTAGCCGCTGATATTGCAGCGAGGTAGATTCGAGCGAAGGACGGGCGTACTTCATGAAACACTGCTCGGCTTTGGCTCCATTAAAGAAGACGCGCGTGATATTCGGATGCCGAATGAAGAATGACTTGAAGTCGTTTGGGACTTCCGAGTCCGTCTCAATGTGCGAATCCAGGCTGCTTTTGCGGACACATGATCCAAGCACGTCCCATAACGCGATTCCGGAAGATCGCAGAATTTTCAGACGGTCCTTGTAGGGAAGGCCGGGATAAGCGCCAACGAGTTCGCCCATGATGGTCCAGAAGGCGTTTTGCGGATGAGCATAGTACTCGCCTGCTGCAAGAGAGGCCTTTCCTGGCATGCTCCCCAGGATAAGCACTGTTGAAGCAGTGTCCTCAATCGGCTCGAAACTGAAAATGCATTCCATATGAATTCAGGGAGGGGCAGTCGCGCGCGACTCGATCCGGTGAGTCAGTGCGTGGAAGCCGGAGATCTGCCGTCGTTCGCTACTATGGTCTTGTCCACGCTGTAATAGCGTTTGCGGTTGGTATTGACGGTGGGCAAATAATTCCGGGTTTCGGCATAGGGCAGTCTTTCGTGCAGCGTGCGGAATACCTGTGACGGGCTGAGACTGTTGATCCGTTGAAAACCGTCATTAAATCGTTGTTTGCCTTTCGCGTCAGTAAAGGCACGCATGACATTGGCGGGTCCGGTGTTGTAGGCAGAAATGACGCAGTAATCACGCGATGTCCTGTCGGCAACCGCATCCAGCTGGTTATAGGTAAGCACACTCAGATAGGCGGCGCCCAGTTCGATGTTGTTGTTGGCATCCAGCAAATAATCCGGAGAGGGGGCGAGGTCCCGATTTTTGGCACGGCGGTATGCTTCACGACCGCCGCTGGTTGGTACCAGCTGCATCAGCCCGTACGCAGGAGCACCGCTGACTGCAAGCGGGTTGAAGCTGCTCTCGGTGCGTATGACGCCAAGCACCAGACTGGGACTGACATTATATTGCTTTGCATATTTGCGCACGGTTTGAAGATACCGCTGGGCCTTTTGATCCTCGAAGTTCGCCACCATCCTGATAACGACATAGCGCACCGATTTTACGCCGCTATCGGTTTGTATACTGCGCGTCCTGGCCTGGGCCAGCGCCTCGTCCGCAAAACTGGCGGCTGACTCAGGAGTATTGATCTCCTGGCCCGCATTGTTCAGTACCAGACCCAACAGAAACGGGGGGCTATTCCCGCTCAAATTGACAGCCTTGTCGGAAAATACATCCACCGAAGCCGGATCATCCGGTGTGAGCAGCGTGGTGACGATGGCATTTTTCAGGCTGGCATCGGGATTTCTTTCCAGGCTTTCCACACGAATCTCGCCGCGCTCAAAATCCACAATTGCACGGCTCCTGTATTGGCTGTTGTATTTGACGTAGGTTTTTCGTCCCGGCAGCCGTGTTTCCTTGCCTCCCCAGTTCTTTTTAACATTTCCTGTAAGGGCTGCCATCAGCCTGTCGAAATCTCGCTTGGCGACGCGCAGGTCTCTGGCAAGTTGCATGGGGTCGCGTTTCCACTGGTCGCGCTTGTGTTCGAGTAATGTTTTTGCCGCGGCTTTGGGGTCGCTGCTGGAAGCGATTCTGGTGAGGTTTTTGGCACTGCTGCTGTTTGCGATATTCAACAGGCTATCCAGCTTCACGCTGTCTTTCTGCGTAGAGCAGGAAGACAGTAAAACAGCAAGTAACGCAAGCAGGGCCTTTTCGGTCATGACTCACCTCGTTTGCAGACAACCTTAACTGGATAAGATCGTCAGAGCAGGCTTGTGGGGTGTCTGAATTATCCGCTGTTGCGCAGTCCTGTGGCAATACCGTTGATGGTGAGATGTATCGCGCGTTTCACCAGAATGTCATTGTCCCCGGCGCGATGGCGTTGCAGCAGCGCGACCTGCAAGTGGTTGAGCGGATCAATGTAGGGTGTGCGGGTCTGCAGACTGCGCGCAAAGGTCGGATTGTCCTGCAATAGCGTGGTATTGCCGGTTACCTTGAACAGCATCTTCACGGTATCTTCCCATTCGCGTTCGATCATGCCAAAAATGAGTTCGCGCATTTCGACGTCATCCACCAGCTCGGCATAGCTGGAGGCGATGCCCATGTCGGTTTTGGACAACACCATGTCCATGTTCGACATCAGGCCGCGGAAGAATGGCCACTCCTTGTACATCGCGCGCAGCCGGTCCAGACCGGCATCGCCTTCGCTGGCGATGAACTGCTTCACCGCGCTGCCGAAACCGAACCAGCCAGGCAGCAGGGTGCGGTTCAGGCCCCAGCTGAATACCCAGGGGATCGCGCGCAGATCCTCGATGCGATCGGATGCCTTGCGCGCAGAGGGGCGGCTGCCGATGTTCAGCTCGGCGATCTCGCGTATGGGCGTGGCCGAGAAGAAATACGCGTTGAAGCCGGGTGTCTCGTATACCAGCTTGCGATAGGCTGCAAACGCGTTCAGGCTGAGCTGTTCCATGATGCGCATATATTCCGGATTTCCGTCTGCGTCATGCGGATGATCCAGCAAAGTGGCTTCCAGCGTGGCTGCAATCAGCGTCTCGAGATTGCGCCGGCCGATCTCGGGATTGGAATATTTGCTGGAAATGACTTCGCCCTGTTCGGTGATGCGGATCTGGCCGTTCACGCTGCCCGGCGGCTGCGCCAGGATCGCGTCGTAGCTGGGGCCGCCGCCGCGGCCCACGGTGCCGCCGCGGCCGTGGAACAGGCGCAGCTCGACGCCGTGTTTGGCGAATACTTTCACCAGCTCGACTTCAGCCTTGTACAGCTCCCAGTTGGCCGTCACATAGCCGCCGTCCTTGTTGCTGTCGGAATAGCCCAGCATCACTTCCTGGGTATTGCCGCGGCTGCTCAGCAGCCTGCGGTAATACGGAAGCGAAAACAGTTCGTCCATGATGACACCGCAGCCGCGCAGGTCTTCGATGGTTTCGAACAGCGGAATGATGTTGATGTGCAGCTGATGTGTGCCTCTTTCCAGCAGACCGACCTGTTGCAGCATCAGCGCGAGTTCCAGCATGTCGCTGACTGACTCGGTCATGGAAACGATGTGGTTGGGCAGCGCTGCGCGCCCGAAGCGCTGGTGGATCCGTGCAGCAGCCATCATGATGCGCAGTTCGCTTTGCGCCACGTCGCCGAACTGGGCAAGGTTCTCGGATGACAAGGCTTCGCCCAGCAGCGATTTGTCGGAATGCAATGCGGTCAGCAGCACTTCGCGGCGGCCGGCCTCGTCGAGGTCACGATAATCCGACTTGCCGCTGCTGCGCGAGAAGAGTTCGCTGATGGTCTGCTCGATGACGGCACTGTGCTGGCGCATATCCAGCGGCGCGAGATGGAAGCCGAACACCTCGACTGCCCGGCGCAGGTTGGCCAGACGCCCGCGCGCCAGGTAAACCGCGCCGTGTTTGAACAGCGAGTCGATCAACACGTCCAGGTCGGCGATGAACTCCTGCGGCGTTGCATAGGGTTCGACGCTTTCGCTGACGGGGCGCGGTTTTTCCAGTTTGATCCCCAGCATTTTGGCGGTGGCCGATAAACGCGAATAGATCAGGATCAATGCGCGGCGATAGGGCTCGTCGATGCGGTGTGCGGCTTTATCCGGCGAGGAATCGGAAAGTTTGCGCAACTCGGGGCTGACTTCCACCAGCCGATCGGTCAGGCTGAGGCGTGAGCCGAGAATATGGATCTCGTCCAGATAATGTTCGAGCGCCAGCGCGGAATGCTGTTGCACCGCGTCCAGCATCACATCGTGGGTGACGAACGGGTTGCCGTCACGGTCGCCGCCGATCCAGCTGCCGACGCGCAACAACGGCGGAACCTTGATGTCTTTGTCGAAACGCGTCTCCAGCTGGTTTTCCAGGTTGGCGTAGATCTTTGGAATTTCATTGAGGAAGGTATAGCGGTAAAACTCAAGACCGTTCTTGATCTCGTCGATCACGTTCAGTTTGGTGGAGCGCAGCATGCGCGTCTGCCACAGAATCAGCACAAAACGGCGCAACGCGTTTTCATTTTCGGCCAGATCCTCGGGGGTCATGTCCATGCGGTCGCGATTCGACATCAGGCTGGAAATGATCAACTGGCTATCGAGGATGCTTTTGCGCTGCACTTCTGTGGGATGTGCAGTCAATACAGGCGAGATCAATGCTTTGTCCAGGAATGTTTGCAGCGTTTCCTTGCTGATATTATTTTTCTCGGCGCGATCAAGCGCCAATAGCAAGCTGCCGTCCTTGGGTGCACTGCCTGCCTTGAGGTGGGCACGATGGCGGCGGTTGTGATGCAGGTCTTCGGCAATGTTGGACAGTTGTGAAAAGTAACTGAAGGCGCGCACTACAAGCAGCGCTTCGCTGTGAGAGAGTGCATCCAGCGTTTGCTCGAGTTGCACCCGGTCGCGATCGTCCTGGGTCTTGTGGAAATTTACTGCGGCGCGGCGCACATTCTCGATAAGCTGAAAGGATGCTTCACCTTCCTGCTCTCGCAGCGTGTCGCCGAGAATGCGGCCGAGCAGGCGCACATCTTCGCGCAATGGCAGGTCTTTGCTGGAAATATCGGTAGGGGTGGAAATCAGATTCATCACATTCTCGGAGCAAAAGCACGGCACACCCTATGCTAGAATGCAGCGCAGATCGTTCGTAATATTTATAAAAAAAATTCAGGCACAAATTTCTGGAAAATCCCACATGAATCTGAAGCCCCTTCAAAGCCCCGCACGATTGGTGATCGCCTCGCGTGAAAGCGCGCTCGCGATGTGGCAGGCGGAACATATCCGTGACAGGCTGCATGCATTATATCCGCAAACCGAGGTTAGCATATTGGGCATGACCACGCAGGGCGACCAGATTCTGGATGTCACGCTGTCCAAAATCGGCGGCAAGGGCCTGTTCGTGAAAGAGCTGGAAACCGCTC
>CAZCKZ010000079.1:0-7682 GCA_964499395.1 uncultured Gallionella sp.
TTGATAATTCCACCATCCATGCTGAGTATCAATTTTGCAGCCATAGTCGTAACCCTCTTACTAATTATTTTTCAAACCAATTTACAAGCTTAGCCAGCAAACCGCGCGGCACGGAAAATTTGCCCTTTACTTTAACCAGTATCACCGAAATATTATCGCGCCCGCCATTATCGTTCGCCATCTGTATCAACTGACTTGCCGCAAGCGGCAAATTACTCTGCAACGCAAACAGCGTGGCCTGAATATCATCATCCTCTACCATATCGTTCAAACCGTCGGAACACAGCAGGTAAATATCCCCGACCAACACTTCATGCACATGGATTTCAGAATCCACATGTGCATCTATCCCGACCGCACGTGTCACCAGGTTTTTGTTCTTTGACAAACGCGCGTCTTCAAGGCTGATCATCCCGCTATCGAGCTGTTCCTGAAGCAGGGGGTGATCGTTTCCAGCACCTCGCCGCGCAACCGGTACATACGCGAATCACCCACGTGACCGACAGCCACGCGATTATCATAAAAAAGTGCGGAGACGATAGTTGTCCCCATTCCGGCATACTGAGGCTGACTTTGCGCGGCATGAAAAATAGAGGCATTGGCCTTCTGAATATTGTCGCGCAACAGAGAAATGCCCAACTCCTCTCCGCCATTCTCTGTGATATCCACAGGGCTGGCATTCAGCAAGCGGTGGCTGACTTCCGTCGCAACTACCGAAACAGCAATACCGCTCGCCACCTCGCCGGCATTGTATCCCCCCATACCGTCTGCCAGTACCGCCAAGCCACAGGCAGGTTCACATGCCACACTATCCTCATTGTGCGAGCGCACCATACCGGGATCAGTCTGGCTGAATATTTCCAGTGCTTCTGCTATCTTCATCTATACCCCCCTTTTCTTCTGGCTGCGGAAGGGTCGCCGTTTATAATATGGCGTAGCACCTACCGGCGTCGTCAACTCCGTACCCCTGCTTCATCGGATGACGGATTGTCTGCATATTCCGCACTCTGCGCGAGCGCTGCACATCTGCGCAAGGCTTCAGCCATTTCAGCGCCATTGGCATAGCGAGTCTCAACCTGCTTGGCCAATGATCGGTTAATAATTGCAACCAAACAAGGGGGCAAATCTGCCCTGATGCTCAAGATATCAGGATGGGGTTCATTGGCGATCCTGAACATCAACTGCGCCATCGAATCCCCCTCGAACGGAAGCTTACCACAAGCCATTTGGTACAAGCTCACCCCCAAAGAAAACAGGTCTGATGGCCCCCCGATCTTCTTTCCGGCCAATTGCTCCGGTGACATGAACGACGGTGTTCCAAATACCATACCTGTTTTGGTTTTGCTCGAGTCGGTGATACGCGCAATGCCGAAATCGGTCACCTTGGTTGAATCTGTTTCGGGATCGTACATGATGTTGGCCGGCTTGATGTCACGATGCACCACATTCTGTTTATGCGCATAGTCAAGCGCATCGGCTACGCGCGCAAAAATACTCATCAACTTCGGCAAGGGCAACAAATTGGCCGGCTTGGTGTAGGAAATCAGATCCTTGCCCTTGAGGAATTCCATCGCGATGTAGGCGAGGTCATGTTCTTCTCCCGCATCGTATACGGTTACAATGTTCGGATGATTGAGACGGCCTGCTGTTTCGGCCTCGCGGAAGAACCGTGCTTTCACATCTTCCAGTTCGTCGGTATCGAATTCCTGCGCCAGCGCCATGGTCTTGATCGCAACGACACGGCCGATTTTCGGATCTTTCCCGAGGTACACGACCCCCATCGCGCCCTTGCCAAGTTCCTTCTCGATTTCATAACGCCCCAGCATCGGCTTCGACACACCCGCCTTGTCCAGCATCAGGGTGCTTGCGTTGCCCCTTCCCGATGTACCGCCGAGCATCACGGTTTCAGACATCGCCCTGGACTGCGCCATACGCGCATCGAGATCGCGAAACTTGGGGTTATACGCCGTCATGTATCTGAATACCGACTCTGCTTTGTTAAACTGGCGTTTGCGCTCGAAATCCAGCCCCAGGTTGTACAGCACATCCATCAGGCTATCGTCCACCGGCACCTTGCGGAATTTGTCAAAAGCCATATCCAATTGTCCCTGACCCTGGAAAGCCAAACCAAGCATACGATTGCTCTCTGCAGATTCGGCATCCGATTTCCGCTTTCCTTTTTCGGTCATCAGGTAGCGTTTGGTCGTCAACAACAAATGGCCAACCAGCAACAGCGAGGCGGGCAGCATCAATTGCAGCCACATCGCCTGCTTTGTCATAAGGACAAAATGCGTAACAATCAATGCCGTAAACAATGCACCGGTGACCACCGCACCGATGGCGGCATCCAACCGTGGAAGCAGCAGAATCAGATACAAGGCAACCAAAAGAAAAACGCCGATTTGCGCCAATTCAGCCCAGCTTGGCGTAACAAAGAAGTCGCCTTTGAGAATACTCGACACCGAATTTGCCAACGTCACCACCGGTGCCATACCGGAAGAAATGGGCGTCACCTGCAACGAACCGATACCGGTCGCCGACGCACCGATCAGCACGATCTTGTCCCGGTATTTATCCGCCGGAATTTTGCCGGTCAGAACATCATAAAAAGAATCCACCGGAAAGGCCGGACGACCATCCTTGTCCTTGTAAAAATAAGTATGCATCCGCAGGGCATGATCCGTGGCAATCGTCAGATTGCCCAATTGCACGCCCTCACCAAGATTGATGCGTATATCCTGAGGGCCGAGATTGAGGCTCTTGGCTGCCAGCATCAGTGACAGCGAAGGATAGTACTGGTTGTAATAGCCGACCACCAGCGGTTCGGTGCGTATCGCGCCGTCCGCATCCGGAAAACTGTTCAGATGTCCGATAGCCAATGCTTTGCTGCCCAACGCCGGAATCGGGACCAGCACGCCCAGGGCCGGCAAGGGAAAGTCACCCAATCCATTGGTATCTTTCACATTCGCGAGACTATTGCGCAGCACATAGTCGGGCAATTCGTGATCGGGCTTGCCTTGCGGCTCTCCCAGTTCGAAAAACATGGGCAACAGCACATCGTTCGCACTGGCTATGCTTTTGCTGAGTTTTTGATCGTTGTCGAGATTTTGCGCCGCTTCCTGGAGCAAGGCATCGAGCTTGGCCAAATCGGCCTGTTTTCCCGGGTCGGCTGTGTCCTTGAGTTTTGAATTGGCCAGCAATTCGGAAATTCTTTGAATGTACTCCAGCCCGGCCTCTACCTGCGGCTCGAAGAAAAATGCGGTATAGCCGATCACTTTGGGATGCCCTGCAGCCAGGACATCCAGCATCATGGCATGTATCGCGCGCGGCCACGGCCAGCGCCCAAGGTTGGCGATGCTTTGCTCATCAATTGCAATCACCGCGATCTTGTCGCTCGGCGTCCGCGAGGAAGCCAATACCCCCAAGTCATATGCCTTGCGCTCCAGGCTCTGCATCAGTTCACTATTGGCGCCAAGCATGAATACCAATGCCACCAGCAACCCTACGAACCAGTCCTTCTGCCAAAACGACCACATATTCATGCTATCCCTTGATGCCTGTTGCCGAGTCCTAGGCATTCTGTCGAAAAAACGTGAGGAGAATATTAGTATATTTCACAACAACGCACCACAATCCTTTAGATTTATTAAGAAATATCAGAATATTAAGACCGACTGGCCGCGCAGGCCGGAAATCGATTTCCTTTCCTATTTGATCAACACCACCGGGCAGCTTGCCAGCTGCAACACCTTGTTCATCACCGAACCCAGTAACAACGATTGCAAACCGCCCTGCCCCTTTCTGCCCATCACGATCTGGTCCACCAGCTGCTCATTGGCATATTGAGCTATCGTTTCAGCCGGTTTGCCGATACTGATGTGGTATTGGTAAGGCAATGCTGCTGCATCCAGTGCAGCGCGTGCCGTCTGTAGCGCTGCCATACCTTGTTCACGGCAATAGTCATTGATCGTTTCCTGATTGATGAACAGCTTGACGTTGCCCTTCGCCACATTCCGCTGCACGTTCAGCAGCACCAGTTGGGGTGTCTCCTTCAGCGCGGCAATATTTTCGACCACGTAATCAACCGCGCGCAGGGCGTTGGCGGAGCCGTCAATCGGAATCAGTATCTTCAATATCTTCCCCTTATGATTTCTTGTCCGGCACGACAGAGACTTCCTCGTCCACCAGATTAATCACTTCACTTCTGGCGATTTGGCGCATCGCCAACAATTTTCCCAGTCCCAATACCAGCAATGCACAGAGCACCGGTATCAACCAGTGCAAATAGTGGCTCGCTTCATCCAAACCAACGAACCCGGTCCCGGATCCGGTCGCAGGAAATGCCTCGCTGACCAGCATCTCGCCCGCCACGTATCCAAGCAGCGCTCCGCCGGCATATATCGTCACGGAGAACCGGTCGATCAGTTTCAGCACCAATTGGCTGCTCCACGCGATCAACGGGATGCTGATCAGCAGACCGAAAACCAGCAGCGTCACATTGCCTTTGGCTGCACCTGCCACGCCCAGCACGTTATCCAGGCTCATCACAAAGTCGGCAATGATGATGGTCTTGACCGCGCCGAACAGGCGCGTATCCGCCTGAACACGATCGGCATGGTGTTCTTCGTCGGGCAGGATCAGCTTGATGCCGATCCAGACCAGCAACAGCGCCCCAACCAGCTTGAGGTACGGCAACGACAACAGATTTACCGCAAAAAAAGTCAGCACGATGCGCAACACGATCGCGCCCAACACGCCGAACAAAATCCCTTTCTTGCGTTGCTGCACCGGCAGTTTTCGGCAAGCCAGCGCAATGACCACCGCGTTGTCGCCGCTCAGCAGCAGGTCTATCATGATGATCTTGAGTACATCAACCCAGAACTGGGTCGAAGCCAACATTTCCAGCATCAACTGCCCTTCAGGACTTTCTGCATCACACGCCCCATTTCAGCCGGATTGCGCGTGATGTGGATACCGCACTCCTCCATCACTGTCAGCTTGGTTTCGGCGCCGCCCTGCCCGCCGGAAATGATCGCACCGGCGTGGCCCATGCGCTTGCCGGGCGGCGCAGTGACGCCGGCAATGAAACCGACTACCGGCTTGTTCATGTTGTCCCTGATCCAGCGCGCACATTCTTCTTCATCGGTGCCGCCGATCTCACCAACCATGACCACTGCATCGGTATCCGGATCGTCATTGAACAACTTCATCACATCCAGATGCTTCAGGCCGTTGATCGGATCACCCCCGATACCCACACAGGAAGATTGGCCCAGGCCCAGCGCGGTCAGTTGTCCGACCGCCTCATAGGTCAGCGTGCCCGAACGCGACACCACCCCGATGCGTCCCTTGCGGTGGATGTGGCCGGGCATGATACCGATCTTGATCTCATCGGGCGTGATCAGTCCCGGGCAATTCGGTCCGATCAGCAGGGTGCGCTTGCCCTGCATTTTGTAACGCGCGCGCAGCATGTCATGCACCGGAATCCCCTCGGTAATACAGATCACCAGATCCATATCTGCCGCGACAGCCTCGTCGATCGCGGCTGCCGCGTAAGCCGGGGGCACGTAGATCACCGACACCGTCGCGCCGCTTTGCGCCTTGGCTTCGGCCACGCTGTTGTAGATCGGGATGCCCTCGAAGCTTTGACCGCCCTTGTTCGGGGTGACGCCCGCGACAAAACAATTTGCGCCATTCGCATAGGCCTTGCAATGGATGGTATGGAACTGGCCGACCTTGCCGGTCATGCCCTGGGTCATCACTTTGGTGTTCTTATCGATCAGTATGGACATTACGCACCCCTCGCGGCATCAACCACTTTTTGGGCCGCATCCGCCATGTCGCTGCCGGAAATGATAGTCAGACCCGATTCAGCCAGTATCTGTTTGCCTATTTCGACATTCGTCCCTTCCAGACGCACCACCAGCGGCACCTTGAGATGCACTTCTCGCGCCGCGGCCACCACACCCTCGGCAATCACGTCGCACTTCATGATGCCGCCGAAAATGTTGACCAGAATGGCCCTGAGGTTGGGATTCTTGAGCATCAACTTGAAAGCCTCGGTGACTTTTTCCTTGTCCGCCCCGCCGCCCACATCGAGGAAATTCGCCGGGCTGCCGCCGTACAACTTGATGATGTCCATGGTCGCCATCGCCAGTCCCGCGCCGTTCACCAGACAACCGATGTCGCCATCGAGAGAGATGTAGCTCAGGTCGAATTTAGACGCCTCGATCTCGGCCGGGTCTTCCTCGTCCAGATCGCGCATTGCCACGATCTCGGGATGACGGTACAGCGCGTTGCTGTCAAAGTTGAACTTGGCGTCCAGCGCCAGCACACGCCCGTCAGCGGTCAGCACCAACGGATTGATTTCCGCCAGCATCGCGTCCTTCTCCACAAAGCAGCGATACAGGCCCTGCATCACCTTTACCGCTTCCTCCATTGAAGTATCGGGAATACCGATAGCATGGGCGGTGCGTGCCGCGTCCTCTGCGCTCAGCCCGGAGACAGGATCGATACGCAGGGTATGTATCTTCTCCGGGTGATGCGCGGCCACCTGCTCGATCTCCATGCCCCCCTCGCTGCTGGCCAGTAACGCCACGCGTTGCGCGCTGCGATCGATCACCATGCCCAGATAAAATTCCTTGCTGATCTGAGCCCCCTCTTCGATCAGCAGGCGCCGCACCACCTGGCCTTCCTTGCCGGTCTGGTGCGTGACCAGATGCATGCCGAGTATCTGCTGCGCGGCATTGCGCACCTCATCCAGCGACTTTGCCACTTTCACCCCGCCGCCCTTGCCGCGCCCGCCGGCATGGATCTGCGCCTTCACCACCCACACTGCCCCGCCCAATTGCTGCGCAGCCGCCAGCGCCTCATCAACGCTGAAGCATGCCACCCCGCGCGGCGTGGGAACGCCGAATTGACGCAGAATTTCCTTGCCCTGGTATTCGTGAATTTTCATAATGTCTTCATATATTTTGATAGTCTGAACAGAACCCTTGCCATGATTGGGGCATAAGGCGCAATCTTACCGAATTATCAGGGGATGAGCGGAAAATCGTGCGGCCAAAAAAGTGCAGCACCCGAAAATGAAATCATGCCTCGAATGGTGAAATGTATTTCATGCGAGTGACTCAGCGGCCAGGACAAGTCTTGTAACCGGATTTGCCCGGCTAATGTCGGTGATGCTTAAGTACAGCAAACCCTTGCTTCACAGCAGAGGCGCTATAAAGGAAATAAATTCGCTGATGATTTTTTCATCATGGCCGGCATCTTTCATCTCCCACTTGATCGTGTTGAGCAGTTTTGCCTTTTTATAAATATTCAGTTTATGTTTTAACGAAAAGGTGCGTATACGAACGATCAGGCTATCGAACTTTCTCTGATATTCTTTCTTCGGGATCGCCTTCCCCTTTCGATCCGCGGGGGGAAACAGCCGGTTGATCTCGCGGACTATCTCCTGCGCAAACAAAACCGCTTCTCCAGCGTTGAACCATTCAAGTATCATATTGACGCTCCGGATATGTTTCTGAAATAACAAGGGCAATATATGCGGTTATCGGATATGAAACACGATGATGCGCATCAAGTCCAACCAGCAACCAAGTTGAATCAGTCTAACAAATATCATCCTGAAAAGGTTATGAGATGGGAATATTCGATCGATTCCGTGCCGCTGCACCGTC
>CAZCKZ010000080.1:0-6749 GCA_964499395.1 uncultured Gallionella sp.
ATGCGCTTTCTGCCTGCAACAGCCGCAGGTTTTCTTCCACTCCGGCGGCGTGGGTCAGATCGGCCACGTTCTGCTTGGTGAAGAAGCCGTCGAAGTCACCGAAGCGCTGCACATACTCGATGATCAGCGAAGAGTGTTCCGATGCGCTTGAGAATATCTGCTTCAGACCTTCCTCGCGCGAGCCGATCACATCCAGCAGAAAATCCTTGCCCTTGGACTTGATGGCGTCCACCACGTAGTCGATATTGGCCTGGCCGTTAATCTCTCCATCCGCCACCGCCAGCGCGATGTGGTGCAGGCGCGGTCCGTAATTGCGCACGAAGTCTTCCGTGGGCGACGGCAGGCCAACCAGGTGATTGACGAAATGCGGGTGATTGGCCGCAGTAAACACCTTGGCCGGGCTGAAGCTTTCTTTTTCGTAATGGATGCTCTTGGTGACGTTGGTGGAAGAATTCTGGTTGGCGATATCATAGGAACCCCAGTAGTAATAACTGGACAGGGTCAGGTACTGGAGGATCGCCACTTCGCGATTCTGGCTGTATACGCGCGTGGCGAGGTGGTCGATTGGCAGGATCAGCTTGTCCAGCCCGAGTAGCTCCTGTGTCTCCTTGGCCTCCAGATAGCCGCGGTTGACATCGTCGCGGATAACGCTGTTGCCCAGCGCGTACACGCGGATATCTCCGGCCGGGCGCTCCCAGTAACCGAGAATATTGTGGGTATAGGGCGAAGGCTTGACGATCGCCATGTTGCCTGGCAATTCCAGCTTGCGGATCTGGTCCTGGTTAAAAAATCGCACCGCTCGCCCCTTTTGCAATTCGACGACTTCATGCAGGTTTTCAACGCGGAATATTTCGCCCATATAGCGCGAATTGGGCTTGTGCGCGCCAATCGGGTATACCTCGTTCAGGCTGCGGAATATGCCGCGCACGTCGGGATTGCGCACTTCGCGTACCAGAATATCCGGCGAATCCATGCCGATGCGCAGCACATGCGTCCAGTGCGTTTCCGATTCCAGTGTGACCAGGTAGTGATAAGGGGTCATCAATGCCAGTTCGCTGACATAGGCGACCGAGCAGCCAGGCTCGACGGTGATCATCATCGCATCGATTTGGCGGATCATATCGGTCAGGCCGGTGCGATCACGGTCTTCCAGCAGTTTCACCAGAAATTCTTCAAACCAGGGCGAGTTGTCCTTGTCACCGTGCTTGGGATGGATAAGTGAATTCATCGGGCTCTCAAAAAGATTATTGTGGAACAGTTCCATGTTGTATGACAGCACCCCCGAAAGAACTGGAAGTGTTGCCAGTATAACTTACTGTGTTGACTGGGCGGCTTCCCGACCATCCAACCCGACTGCCAGTCTGATATGGATGTCGCTTGTGCGTTGGCAGCGGTCAATGTAATCCCTCGACGACCAGAGTATGGGCCAGGTTGCCGTATGTATCCGCATAGGGTTGCATCCTGCCGTTGACCCGTATTTCCCAGTGTTTGACACGTTGGCCGAAACCGCGGGGCGGCGTCAGGCGCAATTGCTGGATGGTGTAGCCAACTGCGCCAGGGTATGTGCAATGGATATGGTGTTCGATATTGAGTCGCATGTCAGAGTGTACTAGCAGGTACGTTAAGAAAGGTGTTCTGGATTTCACTTCCGAGCGCATAGTTGCGCTCGATAAATTCCTGCAGGAATTCGTGCAAGCCCTGCTGGAAGATATCTTCCATACGCCCGTAGTGCAGGCTGGCATGAAGTTCGCCGGCAAGCCGCAGACACTCCCAGCCGCGGGACGAACACAGTTGTTCGAGTATCGGCGTGACTTCATCGAGACAGGCATGCAGCGAGCGCGGCATGTCGTGGCGCAGAACCAGCAATTCAGCCACGCGCCATGATTCTATCGTGTCGCTGAATATTTTCTGGTAGGACACCAGGGCGCTGACCGAGCGCAATATCGCGCTCCATTCATAGTAATCCATTGCCCCGCCCACCTCTGCAGCCGAAGGAAGCAGCAGGTGGTATTTGACATCCAGCAGCCGCGCGGTATTGTCTGCGCGCTCCATAAAGGTGCCAAGACGCACGAAATTGTAAGCATCGTCGCGCAGCATGGTGCCGTAAGTTACCCCGCGAAACAGGTGTGAGCGGGATTTCACCCAGTCGCAAAACTCTTCCGGCTTATCCAGAACCGAGCTTTCGCTGGCAAAACCATGGAATTCCAGCCACAGGGTGTTGATGTTTTCCCACATTTCAGTGGACATCGCCGCGCGCACGGCACGGGCGTTTTCGCGTGCACTGTTGAGGGCGCTCACGATGCTCGATGGATTGCGTTCGTCCAGCGTCAAATACCGGATGACGTTTGCGCTGCTATACTGGCCGTAATAGCCCTCGAATGCGGCAGCGGTATCGGCGATCAGGACCGCCGGCCGCCACTGGCCGGCCTCGTTGTGAAACCAGTTGGGCATCAGCGACATGTGGTTGGTGACGTCCACTACGCGCGCGATGTTCTCGGCACGTTCGATGTATCTGGCCATCCAGTAAAGATGATCTGCGGTTCTACTCAACATCGTTCAATACCCATGTGTCCTTGGTGCCGCCGCCTTGCGAGGAATTGACGACGAGGGAGCCGTCATGCAGCGCAACGCGGCACAGTGCACCCGGGATCAGTGAGACCGTTTTGCCCGACAGTACGAACGGGCGCAGGTCGACATGACGCGGGGCTATACCCTGCTCTACCAGTGTCGGGCAGGTGGACAATGCCAGCGTGGGCTGGGCGATATAATTGTCCGGTTTGGCAAGAATGCGCGCGCGAAATTCCTTGATCTGGGCCTTGCTGGCTGCTGGCCCCACCAGCATGCCGTAGCCGCCCGAGCCATGCACTTCCTTGACGACCAGTTCCTCCAGATGGTCAAGAATGTACTTGCGATCCGCCATGATGGATGGCTTGAAAGTAGGTACGTTGGAAAGTACCGGTTCTTCGCCCAGATAGAAACGCACCATATCGGGGACGTAGGTATAAGTGGCCTTGTCATCGGCCATGCCGGTGCCTATCGCATTTGCCAAAGTCACGCCACCGTTGCGATATACCGATACCAGCCCCGGCACGCCCAGCATGGAATCATTGCGGAACACCAGCGGATCGAGAAAATCGTCGTCGATGCGGCGGTAGATGACATCCACACGCTTCGGACCTTCAGTGGTGCGCATGAACACCGCATTGCCCTTGACGAACAAGTCTTGGCCTTCTACCAGTTCGATGCCCATTTGCTGTGCAAGGAACGCGTGCTCGAAATAGGCGCTGTTGTATGCCCCCGGTGTCAGCAGCACAACGGTCGGGTTCGGCACGTCTGGCTGTGCCACGGCGCGTAAATTATTCAACAACACCTGCGGATAATGTTCGACGGGAGCAACGGAATGGCGGCGGAACAGTTCCGGAAACAGACGCATCATCATCTTGCGGTTTTCCAGCATATAGGAGACGCCGGACGGCGTGCGCAGGTTGTCCTCCAGCACGTAAAACTGGTTCTCGCCGGTGCGCACGATGTCGACGCCGGCAATATGCGCATAAATGCCGCCCGGCACATCCACGCCCTGCATTTCCGGGCGGTACATTTCATTCGTCAGGATGACGTCCGGTACGATGCCGGCCTTGATGATCTCTTGTTCGTGGTAAAGATCGTTGAGAAAAGCGTTTAATGCACGCACGCGCTGGATAGCCCCGTCGGAAAGATGCTGCCATTCGGTTGCGGACAGGATGCGTGGAATGACGTCGAACGGTATCAGGCGCTCTGCACCCGCCTCTTCGCCGTAGACATTGAAGGTGATGCCAACCCGCCTGAATAGCAACTCGGCTTCACGGGTTTTTTGGGTCAATTGTCCAAAATTTGTGCTCTGCAGCCAATTGGCGTAGCCTCCGTAAACGTCACGGACATCTCCCAGGGTGTCGCGCATCTCATCGTATGCATTGCTGTTATTCTTCATGATGACTGAAGTACCAGCAATGGTTGTGCCAAGTTGATATATTGTATTAATTCATCTCGTTAAAACACGCCCCCGCAAAATAAAAGCGCTCTTGCACCCGAATGGGGCGTCGATTGAAGGTTGTGCTTCAAAATGAGGCGATACTGCACGGATTGAGCGGTTCGAGATTGATGGATATTTCCGGCGATCATGCGCGGGCATCCAGTGCCCGCCCACGAAGCTGTGAGGAGGTGATCAGACTATGCCTCAGTCTACCGGTAAAGCCTTCACCGGCTTCAGCTTCCAGATTTCCTCGTTATACTCCCGGATGGTGCGGTCACTGGAAAACTTGCCGCTGGCGGCAGTATTGAGAATGCTCATGCGCGTCCATTGCTCCTGGTCACGGAAAGCATCTGCCGCGCGCTGTTGTGCGTCGACGTAGCTGCGGAAGTCGGCAGTCGTCATCCAGTAATCGCCGTGCGAAGTCAGCGAGCGGATGATGGGATCGAAAATATACGGCTCGAACTGGTTGAAATGCCCCGAACCCAGCAATTGCATCACGCGATGCAGGTCTTCGTCTGCCTCGATGATGGTGTTCGGGTTGTGCTGCGCTCTTGCGGCCTCCACTTCTTCCGCCGTCAAACCGAACAGGAAGAAGTTGTCATCCCCGACTTCTTCGCGCATCTCGATGTTGGCGCCATCCAGGGTGCCGATAGTGAGCGAGCCGTTCATCATGAACTTCATGTTGCCGGTGCCCGAAGCCTCCTTGCCGGCCGTGGAAATCTGTTCGGACAGGTCGGTTCCCGGACAGATGATTTCCATTGCGGTAACGCGGTAGTTGGGGATGAACGCCACCTTGAGCAGATCGCCGACGTCAGGATCGCTGTTGATGACTTTCGCGACATTGCATACCAGCTTGATGATGTTCTTTGCCATCACATATCCGGGAGCCGCCTTGCCACCGATCAGTACGCAGCGCGGCGTCCAGTTGGCGGTGTCGCCGCGCTTGATTCTGTCATAGAGATGGATGACATGCAGGACATTCAATAACTGGCGCTTGTATTCATGGATACGTTTGACCTGGACATCGAACAGTGCCCCGGTATCGAAGGTAACGCCGCAATCTTTTTGCACCAGTGCGGCAAGGCGAGCCTTGTTGATTTGATGGGCTTCATTCCATTGCACCCTGAATGCCGGATCGTCAGCATAAGGAGCAAGCCGTTTCAGCTGGGCAAGATCGGTGATCCAGCCGTCCCCGATCTTTTCGGTGATCAACGTGCCAAGCGACGGGTTGGCCCAGGCGAGCCAGCGGCGCTGGGTGACGCCATTGGTTTTGTTGTTGAATTTGTTGGGCCACAACTTATAAAAATCGCGGAACAGGGTTTGTTCCAGCAACTGTGAATGCAACGTTGCGACACCATTGACCGAAAAGCTTGCGACGATGGCCAGATAGGCCATCCTGACCTGGGATTCCGTCCCTTCCTCGATGATGGACATGCGCCTCAGGCGGTCCGTATCCCCCGGCCAGCGCCGCGATACCTGGGTCAGGAAGCGCGCATTGATTTCCATGATGATTTCGAGCGGTCGCGGCAACAGGCTGCCGAATATCCGCACCGGCCACTTTTCAAGTGCTTCCGGCAACAAAGTGTGATTGGTGTAGGCAACTGTGTGGCTGGTGATCGTCCAGGCTTGATCCCATGACAAACCCTGTTCATCCATCAGCAGCCGCATCAGTTCGGGCACGACGCAGGTGGGGTGGGTGTCGTTGAGCTGAAAGTGGTTTTTGGCCGCAAAATGGGTGAAGTCCTTGCCGTGCCGGTCTATCCAGTCCCGCAATATATCCTGAAGACTCGCGGAAGCCAGAAAATACTGCTGGCGCAGGCGCAATTCCTTGCCGTTTTCGCTGGCATCGTTCGGGTAGAGCACCATGGTTATGTGCTCGGCATCGTTTTTGCTGGCGACGGATTCTGTATAGCTTCCGGCATTGAATTCGCCCAGGTCGAATTCGTCGGTTGCGGCAGCATGCCATAGCCGCAAGGTATTCACCGTCCCGTTGCGGTAACCCGGCACGGGTACATCGTAGGGCACGGCAAGCACATTCCGTGTGCCCACCCAACGTACGCACAATTCCCCGCTGTGGTTGTGATAGCGCTCGGTGTAGCCGCCGTAGCGAACCCGCTGGGTAAACTCGGGACGTTCCAGTTCCCATGGATTTCCGTCTCTCAACCAGTGGTCGGGTTCCTCGACCTGGTTTCCGTTTTCGATATTTTGGCGGAACATTCCGTATTCATAACGAATACCGTAACCCGTCACCGGTAACTGCAAGGTGGCACAGCTATCGAGAAAACAGGCTGCGAGCCGACCCAAGCCGCCATTGCCCAGACCCGCGTCATGTTCGTGTTCAGCGATTTCTTCCAGCACAATCCCGAGATCGTACATCGCACGCGTGGTTTCATCCTGAATGCCCAAGTTGAGCATGGCATTGCCGAGCGCCCTGCCCATCAGGAATTCCAGCGACAGATAGTAAGCTCGCTTGCAGTCGCTTTCATCGTAAGCGTAATGGGTGTTTTTCCATCGCTCCATCAGCCGGTCACGTTGCGTATAAGCCAGGGCGGTATACAAATAATGGATGGATTTGCAGTTTTTGTCCCGCCCAAGCGTGTGGCTGTAATAACGCCGAAAATCCGACCCGATGCTGTCCGGATTCATGCCCAGCGCTGGCAGTGCGGTGAGCGTGTCTTTTGGAGTGCTTCTGATTGCTTGTTTGTATGCCATGAGTTTTTTAATCTCGATGAAAGTGATT
>CAZCKZ010000080.1:6759-7677 GCA_964499395.1 uncultured Gallionella sp.
CGCGTGGTTCACCACACAGCCATAAATTGCTGAAGATGGGATAATGGCAGCAAAATTGATGCCAATAATCCAGATACCCTTATCGTCCCAATACTTTCAGATATACCGCCCGATAAGCCTCGGCACTGGTTTCCCAGCTGAAGTCCTTGGCCATGCAATTGGTGCACAGCGTGTTCCATTTGGGCCGGTCGCGGTAGAGATTGACAGCGCGCAGTATTGTGGCATACAGGTTTACAGCCGTCATCCCGTTGAACACAAAGCCGCTGGCACTGCCTTCCTTGAGTGTTTCAGGCGTGCAATCCACCACCGAATCCGCCAATCCGCCTGTCGCATGCACGATCGGCGGCGTACCGTAACGTTGACTGTATAACTGGTTCAGGCCGCAGGGTTCAAAGCGGGACGGCATAACGAACAGGTCAGCTCCGGCCTCAATTTGGTGCGAGAGTTCCTCGCTGAATCCGAGATGCACGCCTATCTTGCCTCGATAGCGATGCGACAAGTCACGCGCGGTCTTCTGCATCCCGGCATCACCGCTGCCGAGCATGGTCAATTGAACAGGCAATTCACACAGCAACGGTGCGATTTCCAACAGCACATCCAGGCCCTTCTGCTCGGTGAAGCGGCTGACCACGCCGAGCAAGGGCAGATCCGGTTCGATATCCAGGGACATTTTGCTTTGCAGTGCTTTCTTGTTGGCGGCTTTACCGGCCATGTTTGCGCTGCTGTATGGCTTGGCGAGGTAAGGGTCGGTCGCCGGATTCCACTCGTCCGTGTCGATGCCGTTAAGTATGCCGGTGAGGCTGTCATGGCGCTGGCTCAGCAAGCCCTGCAAGCCGAAACCGAGTGCCTCCTGCTGGATTTCAGCTGCGTAATTCGGGCTGACAGTGGTGATGTGATCGGCGTAAAACAGCCCGGCCT
>CAZCKZ010000081.1:0-7656 GCA_964499395.1 uncultured Gallionella sp.
TCGCGGGCTACCTGCACGATATCGGCAAGATCAGCATTCCGTCAGAGATACTGGTCAAACCCGGCAGGCTCAATGCAACCGAATACGCCCTGGTACAGGGCCATGCCCAGGCAAGCTATGAAGTGCTGAAGATCGTGCCATTTCCGTGGCCGGTCGCAACCATCGCGCTGCAACACCACGAACGCATCGACGGCAGCGGCTATCCGCACAAGCTGAAGGGGGACGAAATCCTGTTCGAATCGCGCATCATGGCGGTGGCAGACGTGGTCGAGGCGATGGCCTCGCATCGCCCATACCGTGCGGGACTCGGCATTGACAAGGCGCTGGCCGAGATCGAACAAGGCAGAGGAACCCTTTATGATCCGGCGGTCGCCGATGCCTGCCTGCGCTTGTTCCGCGAACAAGGATACGAATTGCCCCCTCTTTAAGACAGAACGGACCGCCTGCAATCCGGACAAGCTATAAACCCGAGAGATAATCCGCCAACGATTCGATCTCGGTATCGGTCAAATTCCTGACGGCTTTGCTCATCATGCCGCCCGGGCTGTTGCTGCGATCGCCGCTGCGCCAATGAAAGAGCTGAACACGCAGGTATGCCTTGTGCTGGCCGCCGATGACCGGATAGGTCGCGATGGCGGGTGCCTTGCCATTTATCCCGTGGCAACTCATGCATGACGGGATGTCTCTGGCCGGATCACCTTTCATAAACAATTTCTCCGCAGCAGAACTGCCCCCGCTTCCATCGCCCTGCATTTTTTTCCGGCCGGAAAAATAAGCCGCGATATTGAGCAGCTCGGTGTCGCTGATCGATTTCGATATGGCACTCATGATCTGGTGAGTGCGTGCACCGGACTGGAAATCGCGCAGCTGCTTTGCGGTATAAGCGGCAGATTGCCCGGCGAGGTTGGGGATCAAATCCGCGAAACTGGTGCCTTCCGCGCCATGGCAACCCTGGCAAAGGCTGGATTCGGACTTGCCCGCTACCGGATCGCCGCTGACTTTGGGCTGCCTGATCATATCGCCGGATTCGGCGGCGCAGGCTGTCGTGCCGGCAAACAGGACGGCGGCAAGCAAACCGGCAGGGATATTGTATTGCAAGCGGATCATGGTGCACCGGTAGAGATGAATGACAATCCGATTAAATCATATCGCCCATGCAATGATAAGTCGGCGATGGGTGGTATAAACTTGTTTGTCTTTCCTGTTGACGCAGTGCCGGAACATATCGTGAAAATATCACCCCCAAATCGCGAGGCGACACCATCCGCAGAATTGCGCCCCCCTGCAGAGTTGCGGCGTACGGCACTTTTCTGGCTTGCGGAATGCGATGCTGTCCGCAAAGCTGAAGGTGTGCGCCTGCTGGCGCAGTCGTGGCTGTCGGGTGCAATCGAACTGGATACGCATGCGGCATTGACGGCGCAACAGCCCATCCCCGGCCAGCCGGACAAGCCGGAACTGGTGTCGCCGCTCTCGGTCATGCGCCGTTCGATGATCACGCCGGAAGGCCGCGCAATATTGATTCATGCGCTGGCGCATATCGAGTTCAATGCGATCAACCTGGCACTGGATGCGATCTGGCGGTTCGCCGGCATGCCGCGCGAGTATTACGCCGACTGGCTGAAAGTGGCAGATGAGGAGGCACTGCATTTCTCGCTGCTGACCGGACACCTGCAAGACCATGGATACGGCTACGGTGACTTCCCCGCACACAACAGCCTGTGGGAAATGGCCGCGAAAACCCGGCACGACATTCTCGCGCGCATCGCGCTGGTGCCGCGCACCATGGAAGCGCGCGGACTGGATGCCACCCCGCAGGTGCGCGCCAAACTTGCGCAGGCTAAAGACATGGCCGCCGCCGCGATCCTGGATATCATCCTGCGCGACGAGATCGGTCATGTCGCGATCGGCAACCGCTGGTTCAACTGGCTGTGCGAACAGCGCGGCCTGGATCCGGTCGCCAGCTATGCCCGCCTGGCCGACGAATACCAGGCACCGGTGATGCGCGGACCATTCAACCTGGAAGCGCGGCGTGCCGCCGGTTTCAGCGAGTTGGAATTGGCTGCGTTGCCCACACAATCAAAATGATTCGGCTCATTCCTCTTTGACCCTGAACCACGCCGCATACAGCGCCGGCAGGAACAGGCAGGTCAGCAGGGTGGCGACGACCAGCCCGCCCATGATGGACACCGCCATCGGTCCCCAGAACACCTGGCGGGTCAGCGGGATCATCGCGAGTATCGCCGCCGAGGCGGTCAGCATGATGGGTCGGAAGCGCCGCACGGTGGAGCTGACGATGGCCTGCCACTGCGATTTCCCTTCTTCTTCATCCTGGCGGATCTGGTCCACCAGTATCACGGCGTTGCGCATGATCATGCCCGCCAGCGCGATGAAGCCGAGATTGGCGACGAAGCCGAACGGCACCCGGAATATCAGCAGCGCCAGCGTCACGCCGATCAGTCCGAGCGGCGCGGTCAGGAACACGATCACGCTGCGGCTGATGCTTTGCAGCTGGATCATCAGCAGCGTGAACACGCCGACCAGCATCAGCGGCATGACTTTCATGATCGCGGTCTGGTTCTTGGCGGATTCCTCTATGCTGCCGCCCATCTCGATGCGATAGCCGATCGGCAGCCTGGCGCGCAGTGCATCGAACTGCGCATTGAGTTGCTTGGAAATCGTCGCGGGTTGCAACTTCTCATCAGTCATGTCGGCGCGCACCGTTATGGTGGGCAGGCGATTGCGCCGCCAGATCAAACCTTCTTCCTGGACAGGAACCAGTTTGGCAAGCTGCGCCAGCGGCACATGGCGGCCGCCGGGCAACGGGATATCGAGATCGGGCAGGTGTTCCAGCGACCGTGCGTCTGCCTTACTGCCGCGCCACACCACGTCGATCAGCTGGTCGCCTTCGCGGTATTGGGTCAGTGCCACGCCGTTCAGCCAGCCTTGCAGCGCCCGGGAAATCTCCTGGCTGGACGTGCCGAGCTGGCGCGCACGCGCCTGGTTCACCTCGACGCGTATGCTCTTGATTTTTTCGTTCCAGTTGAAATTGACGTTTTGCAAATGCTTGTTGGCGCGCATCATGTCCGCGACCTGCCCGGAGATTTCCCGCAACCGGGTCAGGTCCTCGCCCATCACCCGGAACTGCACCGGATAACCGACCGGCGGGCCGTTCTCCAGCCGCGAAACCCGCACCCTCACAGGCGCGTAGTCCGGGGCGGCAAATCTCGTTTCGAGACGGCGTTTGAGCTCCTCGCGCTCCTTCAGCCCCTTGGTGACGATCACGAACTGCGCAAAGTTGTCGGAGAACAATTGCTGGTCGAGCGACAAAAAGTAACGCGGTGCGCCGTTGCCGATATAGGAAGAAGAATAAGCGATGTCGGGATCGCCCCTGAGCAGCTTCTCGATGCGTTCCACTTCATGTTCGGTGGCCTTGAGCGATGCGCCCTGCGGCAGCCATACATCCACCATCAGTTCCAGACGGCTGGCGGCGGGGAAGAACTGCTGCTGCACGAACTTGCCGAACGCCACGATGGACAGCACGAAGATCAGGATGGTCGCGAATATCACTTTCCAGCGGTTGCGCAGACACCATTCCACCACCGCGCGCAGGCTGAGGTAGAACGGCGTGCCGTAGATATCCGGTCCGTGTTTCTGCGCCTGCGCGACGAGTTTTTTCGGGTCCAGCAATTTATAACCGAGGTAGGGAGTGAACACCACCGCAACGACCCACGACACCAGCAGCGCGATGGTGACCACCTGGAAGATCGAGATGGTGTATTCGCTGGCCGCCGACTTGGAAAAGCCCACCGGGGTAAATGCGGCGGCGGTGATCAGGGTGCCGGTCAGCATCGGAAAGGCGGTCGAGGTATAGGCAAACGTGGCGGCATTGAACCGGTTCCAACCCTGCTCCATTTTCACCACCATCATTTCGACGGCGATGATCGCATCATCCACCAGCAAACCGAGCGCGATCACCAGCGCGCCCAGCGAAATGCGCTGCAGGTCGATGCCGAACAGCTTCATCATGAAGAAAGTGATTGCCAGCACCAGCGGAATGGACAATGCCACCACCGTGCCGGTGCGCCAGCCCAGGCTCAGGAATGAGACGGCCAGCACGATCAGCACCGCCTCGGCCAGCGAGCGCTGGAACAGCGAGATCGAACCTTCCACCACCGCGGGTTGATTGGCGACGACGTGAACATCCACCCCGGCCGGAAGCTCGGCGGAAATTTTCTTCATCGCCTGATCCAGGTTCTTGCCGAGATCGATGACGTTGCCGCCCTTGTCCATGACCACGCCGATGCCGATCGCGGGCAGTCCGCCCACATGCATGCGCGGGCTGGGCGGATCGGCCAGCCCGCGGCTCACTTTGGCGATGTCGCCCAGGCGGAAGTGCTGCCCGTTGACCAGCAGATCGGTATTGCGCACCCGTGCAACGCTGTCGAAACTGCCGCTCACGCGCAGGCGGATGCGGTCGCTGCCGGTTTCGACGAAACCGGCGGGATTCACCGCATTCTGTTTTTGCAGCGCCTCGGCCACCTGCTGCGGCGTGATATCCAGACTCGCGAGCCGGTTGGGCGACACGTCGACGTAGATTTTTTCGTCCTGCACGCCGATCAGCTCGACGCGCTTCACATCCGGCACGCGCTTCAAATCGATCGCGATGCGGTCCGCATAGCGGCGCAGCGCGCTCAGGTCGAAACCGTCTCCGGTCAGCGCGTAGATGTTGACCTGCACATCGCCGAACTCATCGTTGGGGTAGGGGCCCCGCACGCCGGCCGGCAGCGTATCGCGAATGTCGTCGAGTTTTTTGCGCACTTGCCGCCATGCCTCGGGCACTGCCGGTTTGGGCGTGTAATCCTTGAGCACCACGAACACCAGCGACTCGCCGGGTTTGGAAGCCGAGCGCAGCACATCCACCCAGGGCGTCTCCTGCAATTTCTTTTCGATGCGATCGGTCAGTTCGAGCTCGACCTCCTGCGCCGTCGCGCCCGGCCACAGGGTGCGCACCACCATCACCTTGAAGGTGAAGTCCGGGTCTTCCGCGCGGCCCAGATTGAAATAGGAGATCACCCCCGCCGCCGTCAGCACAATGATCAGATAGAGCACCATCTGCTGGTGCTTCAGCGACCACGCGGAGAGATTGGGCCCCTTCATTCCGCGTTACCGCTTGCGAATTCTCCCTCGATGACGCGTACCTTTTCGCCGGTGTGAAGTTTGTGCACACCGGCACCGACGATGCGCTCGCCCGCCATCAGGCCACTGGCGATCACCGCGCCGGTGTCGCGATAGGCTGCGATTTTTACCGGGTGCAAGCTGACACTGCGATCCGCAGCCACGACCCAGACTGCCGCCTGGTCGCCCTGCTGGAATATCGCCGTCAACGGAATGATGAATTGCTTGCGCCCGGAATGGCTGTCGAATCTCACCTGTGCCGTCATGCCCAGCCCGGCGCGCGCAACAGAGCCGCTCAACGCCACCCGCGCCGCATAGGTGCGGCTGGCCGGGTCCGCTGCCGGAGACAGCTCGCGCAGGCGTCCCTTGAAATGTTTCCCCTGGCTGGTATCCGACCACAGCGTCACATCCGCCGGCATGCCGATCTTGAGACCGGCAAATTCCGTTTCAGGTATCGCGATCGCCACTTCGCGCTCGCCATCCTGCGCCAGAAGCAGCACCGGTTGCCCGGCACTGACCACCTGGCCGGCCTGGGCCAATGTTGCGGCGATCACGCCGGCATGGTCGGCACGCAACTCGGTGTAGGCGGTCTGGTTACCGGTCAATCCGGCCTGGGCGGCGGCGGCTTTAAGGGCCGCTTCTTTTGCATCCAGGGCCGATTGACTGACGAAATTCTTGCTGCGCAATTCGCGATAACGTTCAACATCCGCGACGGCCAACTGGTATTGCGCCTGCGCCGAGCTGGCCTGCAGACTGGAGTCCGCGGGATCGAGCCGTGCCAGCACCTGTCCCGCCCTGACCCGCGCGCCCGCATCCACCAGGCGCGCGATGATCTTTCCGCCGATGCGAAAACCCAGTTGCGTCTCGTGACGCGCGCGAATTTCGCCGCTGTAAATATTGCCGCTATCGGATGCGACCGAACCGACCACCAGCGTCAGCGCCGGCCGTTCGATTCTGGCAGGATCGGCATTGGCGGGAGCGTTGTTTGTTGATGGTGCAGTTCCCTTGCCGCATCCGCCGAGAACGGATGCAAGCGCGAGTAGTAGGACGCTGGGCTTCATGTGGAGTTTGCGCGGATCGAAAAAAGGAAATGCAATGTAGGGTCAGGGTTGGTGGCTGTCAACCCTCAGCCGGTGGTCCAGACCGAACTACTTCTTGTTGAACCAGCCGTCCCAGTTCGGATAATGCGGGATATTCACGGTATCCGCATCATAGACACCCTTCGCTGCCTGGGTGTGGCACTTGTCGCAGAAACTCAGCGACTTCACATCCTTGTTGCCCGCGATCATTTTTTCGGGAATGTCGTGGTGCTTGCGGGAGATATAGTGCAGCCCGGTGATACGCAGCGGCACCGGTCCGTTCCTGGTGGCAGCAGCGATCTTGCGCGATTGTTTGTACCAGGAATTGCCCGCCGAATTGCTTATTGCGTAATCGCGGATTTCTTTCAGCGTATCGTTATCGAGCTCGGCATTGGCCCCGAAATGGTTGCGCAGCGCTTTGTCATTCAGCAGCGCTTCCCAGGACTTTGCCGGCAACAAGCCGGGTTGATAGGCGAAGTGGCACGCCCCGCATTCTTCCAGGTACTGCTTGTCGGCAACCGGTTTCACGCCTTTGGTGCGCTGAAAATCAAACAACCAGGACAAAAAGTCATTATCCAGTGAATATTCTTTTGCACTTGCACAGGCACTGCCCGTTAACAGCGTGACGGCCAGCAATGCTGCAATTTTCCATTTTCTTTGCATCATCGCACCCCGTTACCAGGTCAACTTGATGGCAACAAGCATCGACGCCGCACCCAGTCCGGCGATGCCTGCATGACTGGTCGGCACCGAGGATTTTGCCGACTTGTTGATCGCATACAGCATCAACAGCGCACCGGTGCCGGCCAGCATCACGTGCTGATTATCCGGATCGGAGAAACCGTCTTCCAGATGAAAGTCATCCCAGTGATACAGCAATCCGGTAATCACCGTGGCAACGGCCAAGACTGCGGTGGTGCGGGCCAGCCTGGTGTGCGTGGTGCCGGATGTCTCCCTGGGTGGCGGCTGTGGCGGGCAGTTCTGTTCGCAACCTTCTCCCGGCGCGGCCAGCGCCGTCAAGCCGGCAAACAGCACGGTACCCAGGCCAAGATATTGGTGTGCCTTCCTGCCCGACAGCAGCGGCGGTTCGAATTTCGCGGCCGGCGTTGCCGGCATCGCGTCCGCCTGTCCCTGAACGGTATTGCCTTCACTCGCTGCCAGTAAAAAGGACGGTGAATTATCTGACAGTGATTTTAATAACTGGTAATTATTGGTATAAAAACCGGCGGCAGTCGGCAGTTCATCATTTCCGACCGTCATATCTGCGTACACTGTCCCCGAACAAATTGCCAGGCAGATCCCGGCGATTGCATTTGCAAACTTGACCCTGCATTCCATCCATAGCCCCTTTAAGCCGATTGTTCTCCCAAACACATGCTGTCGGGCTAATACGCCGCCTTAA
>CAZCKZ010000082.1:0-6558 GCA_964499395.1 uncultured Gallionella sp.
CGCAAGGCTGGCCGGATTATGTGTTGCACCAGATGGTGACGGTGTTGCGCAACGGCCAGGAAGTGAAGATTTCCAAGCGCGCGGGCAGCTACGTTACGCTGCGCGACCTGATCGACGAAGTGGGATGCGACGCGACGCGCTATTTTCTTGCGGCGCGCCATCCGGATTCCCAGTTGGTGTTCGATATCGATCTGGCAAAATCGAAAAGCAACGACAACCCGGTGTATTACATTCAGTACGCCCATGCCCGCATCAGCGCGGTGCTTGCGCTGTGGGCAGGCGAGCGTAAAGCCCTGTTTCATGCTGATGTAAGCCTGCTGGATAGCGAATACGAGATGACATTGTTGCAGAGACTGATCGACTATCCTCAGGTGATCGAGAATGCCGCCCAGGATTTGGCACCGCACCTGATCGCATTCTATCTTAAGGACTTGGCGGCAGATTTCCACAGCTACTATAATGCCTCGCGCTTTCTGGTCGAAGACAAGTCAGTCAAGTTGGCGCGGCTGTCATTGGCAGCCGCGGTAGCACAAGTGATACACAACGGATTGGCGTTGCTGGGTGTGGGCGCACCTGAAAAAATGTGAAGCTCGGGTTTGAACTACGTGTGATGAAATCGAATGGATACAATATGAACAGAGATAGCGGCAACAAATCGGCTGCGCAGCTCAAGGGCGCGAACGCGTTGTGGGTAGGCATTCTTGCCGGCATGGTCATCGGTATCGCCCTGGCCGCTGCAGTGGCGTGGTTTATAAAAAAGTCGCCCAGCCCGTTTGTGAACAGGGAACAGCCGGTTTTGGCCCAGCCCCTGCCGGAATCGACCATGCCAATCCCTGCGGAGCAACCGGCTGCAACAGGTGAGGGCAAACAACGTTTTCAGTTCTACACGATACTGACCGATAAACAGAAAGCGACTGCCGTTGTACCGGCCAATCCCGCCGACAAGACCCAATCCGGCAAATCCCGGCTCCCGGTCTACCAGCCACAGATATTGCAGGCAGGATCATTTCCCAATGCCAATGATGCCGAAAACCTCAAGGCAAAACTGGCCTTGCTGGGTGTCGAAGCCAGCATCCAGACAGCGACAATCAAGGACAAGGGTGTGTGGTATCGCGTGCGTCTCGGGCCCTACAAAAATGTGGATGAGTTGAATCGTGCGCGCGGATTTCTGAAACAAAACGGGGTGAATAGCACTCCAATGCGGGCGCAGTAGGCATCATTACAATCACCACAAAGAGGAGCGATACATGAAGAGCTTGATAAGGAGTCTGGTCGTTGCGGTAGCGCTGATGGCAAGCGGAACGGCATTAGCCGCCGAAGCGCAACTCGGCAGGGACTATGTTCTGCTGAATCCGCCACAACCAACCAGTACCAGGAAAATTGAGGTGCTGGAGTTTTTCTTTTACGGCTGTTCGCACTGCTATCATTTGCATCCGCTGTTGAGCGCGTGGAAAAAGACCATGCCCAGGGATGTGAAGCTGACTTACGTGCCCACCGTTTTCCGTGATTCCTGGGAACCGATGGCATATACCTATTACGCGCTGGAAAGCATGGGGAAAGAAGCACGGTTACATGACGCGCTGTATCGGGTATGGAACGAGGACCATATCTTCCTGGTCGATGAAGACAAGATTGCCGATTTCGTGGCCAAACACGGCGTTGATCGCGCGAAGTTTACCGCCGCATACAACTCTTTCGCGATGAAGAGCATGGTGACGCGCGCCGAGCAAATGATACGCAGCTATGGTATCAACGGCACCCCCACATTGGTGGTGGACGGAAAGTATGTGATCGAAGGTTTGCAGCCTGAAGATACCATCCGCGCATTGAAGCAGGTGATCGTGCTGGCGCGCAAGACCCACGGCAAATAGCCGACATTCCGGGCCGCCGGCCGGACTCCTAACCCCGGAAGACGATTGTTGAAATGCACATCAACATGGCCGGCTGGTCATTCGACTCGACATGCACAAGACAGATGTTATCGTCATAACCGGTGCTTCGAGCGGCCTGGGGCTGGCGCTGGCGCGCCACTATCTCGAGCGCGATGCGACAGTCGCCGCATTCGCCAGACGCGGCGAGTTGCTGCAAGGTCTTGCAGACGAATTTCCTGGACAGGTTTTTTGCTACACGCTGGATGTGCGTGATTCGGATGCCGTCCAGGATGCCGCAAACGATTTCATCGCGCACGCCGGCGTGCCGGACATCGTCATTGCCAATGCCGGCGTGAGCATCGGCACGCTGACCCGCCATGCCGAAGACAACGAGGTGTTCCAGCACGTGATGGACATCAACGTGCTGGGCGCTGTGAAGACCTTTCAGCCGTTCGTGGAGGCGATGCGCGCAGCCGGCAGCGGCAGGCTGGTCGGTATCGCCAGCGTCGCGGGCTTCCGCGGCCTGCCGGGGGCGGGCGCCTACTCCGCCTCCAAGGCCGCACTGATCTCCTATCTGGAAAGCCTGCGCATAGAATTGCGCGGCAGCGGCGTGAAGGTGGTGACCCTCTGTCCCGGCTACATCAGGACCCCGATGACCGACATCAATCCCTACCGCATGCCGTTCATGCTGGAAGCGGACGAGGCGGCGCGACGCATGGCGCGCGTGATCCGGCGGGGAAAATCATTCGCGGTGGTGCCGTGGCAGATGGCGCTGGTCGGGCGCGTGCTGAAACTGCTGCCGAACTGGCTGTACGACTTGCTGTTCAGTCATGCGCCGCACAAGCCGCGCAACAAGGACATTTAGCCCGCCAGTTTTTTCTTCAGGATGTCGTTGAGCTGGGCAGGATTGGCCTTGCCCTTGCTGGCTTTCATCGCCAGGCCGACGAAGAAGCCGAACAGCTTGTCCTTGCCGCCGCGGTATTCCGCGACCTTGTCGGCATTGGCGGCAATGATTTCGTCCACCAGCGCTTCGATTGCACCGCTGTCGGAAACCTGCTTCAGCCCTTTGGCTTCGATGATGCTGTCGGCATCGCCGCCTTCCGCCCACATGGTGCGGAATACTTCCTTGGCACCCGCGTTGGAGATGGTGCCGTCGGCGATGCGCTTCAGTATCGCACCCAATTGCTGCGGCGTGATCGTGCATTGCGCAATGTCGAGTCCGTCACGATTCAATTGTGCACTGACTTCACCGATCAGCCAGTTGGCGCACAGCTTTGCACTATTTGGTATTTCATGTAACGCTGCCTCGAAGAAATCCGCCACCTCGCGCGAAGCCGTGAGGATGCCAGCGTCGTAGGACGACAGTCCAAAGTCTTTTACATAACGATTGCGTTTGGCTTCAGGCAATTCAGGCAGCGTGGCACGCACCCGTTCTTTCCACTCCTCGCTTATCTCCAGCGGCAGCAGGTCGGGGTCGGGAAAATAACGGTAGTCGTGCGCCTCTTCCTTGCTGCGCATCGCGTGAGTCGTGCCTTTGTCTGCATCGAATAAAACCGTGGCCTGGTGGATATTGCCGCCATCTTCGATCGTGTCGATCTGCCACTGCACTTCATAGTCGATCGCCTGTTGCATGAACTTGAACGAGTTGAGGTTCTTGATCTCGCGGCGCGTGCCCAGCGGTCCGCCGGGACGGCGCACCGACACGTTGACATCGCAACGGAACGAACCTTCCTGCATGTTGCCGTCGCAGATGCCGATCCAGCGCACCAGCGAGTGCAGGGTTTTGGCATAGGCCACCGCTTCGGCCGCAGAACGCATGTCCGGCTCGGAAACGATTTCCAGCAACGGTGTTCCGGCGCGATTCAGGTCGACACCGGTAACACCCTGGGATTCACCGTGTACCGATTTACCCGCATCTTCTTCCAGATGGGCACGGGTGATGCGCACCACTTTTTCGTATGGCTTCGCATTCCCTGACAGCGGCTCGACCAGTATCGTCAGCGCACCCTGTCCCACCACCGGCAGATCGAACTGGCTGATCTGGTAACCTTTGGGCAGATCGGGATAGAAATAATTTTTGCGCGCGAACACCGAGCGAGGCGCGATGTGCGCGCCGACCGCGAGGCCGAATTTGATCGCGCGTTCCACCGCGCCTTTGTTCAGCACCGGCAGCACGCCGGGCAGCGCGATGCTCACCGCGTCCGCCTGGGTGTTCGGTTCGGCGCCATAGGCCGTCGATGCGCCCGAGAATATTTTGCTGCTGGTCGAAAGCTGGGTGTGCACTTCCAGTCCGATGACGATTTCCCATTGCATGCTCATGTCCTTACAGCCCGATGTCTTGCGGCGCGCGATCATGATGATCGGTCGCCAGCTGGTATTGGTGCGCGACGTTCAGCATCTGCGCCTCGGTGAAATAATTGCCGATGATCTGCAGCCCGACCGGGCGGCCGTTGCTGCCAAAGCCCGCCGGAATCGACATGCCGGGCAGACCGGCCAGGTTCACCGCAATGGTATAGATGTCGGAAAGATACATCTGCACCGGGTCGTCGCCCTTTTCGCCCAGATTGAATGCGGTGGAGGGGCTGGTCGGCCCCATGATCACATCGCATTGCCTGAACGCATCGTCAAAATCCTGCGCGATCAGGCGGCGGATCTTCTGCGCCTGCAGGTAATAGGCGTCGTAATAGCCGTGTGACAGCACGTAAGTGCCGATCATGATGCGGCGTTTCACTTCCTCGCCGAAGCCCTGGGCGCGGCTTTTTTCGTACATCTCGGTGAGGTCGCCGTATTCCGGCGCGCGGTAGCCGTAGCGTACCCCGTCGTAGCGCGACAGGTTGCTGGAGGCCTCCGCCGGGGCCAGCACGTAATAGACCGGAACAGCCAGCCTGGAATTCGGCAGGCTGATATCGACGACGGTTGCGCCCAGTTTTTTGTATTCATCCAGCGCCGCGTGTACGCAGCCGGCGACATCCTGTGCCAGCCCTTCGGCAAAGAATTCCCTGGGCAGGCCGATGCGCAGGCCTGCCAGGGGCTTGTTCAGGTCGCGGGCATAATCCTCTTTGTCGCGCTGCAGGCTGGTGGAATCGCGTTCGTCGAAGCCGGTCATCACGTTCAGCAGCAGCGCCAGATCCTCCGCGCTGCGCGCCATTGGCCCGGCCTGGTCCAGGCTGGAGGCAAAGGCGATCATGCCGTAGCGCGACACGGTTCCGTACGTCGGTTTGATGCCGGAAATGCCGCACAGCGCGGCAGGCTGGCGTATCGAACCGCCGGTATCGGTTCCGGTTGCGGCGGCGCACAGCCGTGCCGCCACGGCACAGGCCGCGCCACCCGAACTGCCGCCGGGCACGGCGTTGCGGTCCCAGGGATTTTTCACCGCACCGAAATGCGAAGTTTCGTTGGACGAACCCATTGCGAATTCGTCCATGTTGGTCTTGCCCAGATTCACCGCACCGGCATCATTGAACTGGGCGATGACGTGCGCGTCATAGGGAGCGATGAAGTTCTCCAGCATTTTCGAGCCGCAGGTGGTGCGCCAGCCCTTGGCACAGAAGATGTCCTTTTGTGCAATGGGGATGCCGGTGAGCGGCTGCGCCTTGCCGTCGGCAAGCAGTGTATCCGCGCGGCGTGCCTGATCCAGGCTGGTTTCGGCATTGATGGTGACGTAGGCATTCAGCGCGGGATTGAGCTCGGCGATACGGCCGAGATAGAGCTGTGTCAGTTCCACGCTGCTGATTTTTCCGGCGCGCAGTGCGCTGCCGAGTTGCTGCAAACTTGAGTTGATCATGATCCGGATTATTCGATGACTTGTGGAACGAGATACAAGCCTGCCTCGACCTGGGGCGAACCCTTGTATTGCGGTGCAAGCGACTGGAACAGCTCGCGCTGGTCGGCTTCCGTCACCACATCTTCGCGCAGCCGTTGTGAAACATCCTGGGCATGGGACATCGGCGTGATGCCATTGGTGTCGACGGCCTGCATTTCTGCGATCAGGTCGAAAATTCCGGAAAGTTGCGCGCGGGCTGATTCGATTTCAGCCTCGGTCATCGCCAGCCTTGCCAGGCGGGCGACTTTGCGAACATCTGCGTTGGTCAGGGACATAGTAAAAACTTTATAGAAATAAGGCTAATAGGGTATCATATAAGGGTTTATTGACGCACCTCTTTGACTACAGGACATGACATGTTTGGATTTTTGAAAGGCTATTTCACGAATGATTTGGCGATTGACCTTGGCACTGCAAACACGCTGATTTGGGTGCGCGGACAAGGCATTGTGCTGGACGAACCCTCGGTGGTGGCGATACGCCAGGAAGTCGGGCCGAACGGCAAGAAGGTTGTCCAGCAGGTCGGACTTGCCGCGAAGCAGATGATGGGCCGCACGCCGGGCAGCATCAACGTGATCCGTCCGATGAAGGATGGTGTGATCGCCGACTTCACCGTTACCGAATTGATGCTCAAGCATTTTATCCGCAAGGTTTACAAGGCGGGCATTTTCAGTCCCAGTCCGCGTATCGTGATTTGTGTGCCGTGCGGTTCCACCCAGGTGGAACGGCGCGCGATTCGCGAATCGGCGGTCGGCGCTGGTGCCCGCCGTGTGGAACTGATCGAAGAGCCCATGGCGGCGGCGATCGGCGCAGGCCTGCCGGTGGAAGATGCGACCGGCTCGATGGTGGTAGACATCGGCGGAG
>CAZCKZ010000082.1:6568-7640 GCA_964499395.1 uncultured Gallionella sp.
GTGATGTCGCTGGGTGGCGCAGTGTATTCAGGCTCGGTGCGCGTCGGCGGCGACAAGTTCGATGAGGCGATCATCAATTACATCCGCCGCAATTACGGCATGCTGATCGGCGAAGCCACCGCCGAACAAATCAAGAAGACGATAGGCTCCGCTTTTCCGGGCAGCGAGGTGCGCGAGATGGAAGTGACCGGGCGCAATCTGGCCGAAGGTGTGCCGCGCAGTTTCACTATTTCCAGCAATGAAGTGCTCGAAGCGATGACAGATCCCCTCAACAACATCGTCAGCGCAGTGAAGACGGCGCTTGAACAAACACCGCCCGAACTTGGAGCGGACATTGCCAACAAGGGTATGGTATTGACCGGCGGCGGTGCGCTGTTGCGCGACCTGGATCGCCTGTTGATGGAGGAAACGGGCTTGCCGGTGTTGATCGCCGACGATCCGTTGACCTGCGTGGTGCGCGGCTCCGGCATGGCACTGGAACACATGGACAAGTCGACCAGCATTTTTACAACAGAATGAGATTGTAAGCGGTGGGGCTTGAGTGGGAGGACGTAAGACGTAAGTTGGATAGCCTGCTCTTGTCAATTTCCAACTTGCGTCTCCCAGCTTCCACTTCATGATAGATAGCACGCAATCTTTACAGTTTTTCCATCGCGGACCCAGCCCAGTGGCGAGGCTGGTTTTTTTCGCGATGCTCTCTCTGCTGCTGTTGTTTGTGGACGCACGCTATCGCTACCTGGAATCGACGCGCAGTGCGTTGTCGGTTTTGATCTCTCCGATACAGCGGCTGGCAACCCTGCCGGGCGCATTGTGGCAACAGGCGGGCGACTTTTTTATCACGCAGAGCAAACAACGTGAATTGCTGCAGCAGAATGAAGATTTGAAACAGCAGCATCAGAGCGATGCAGCGCAATTGCTGCAGTTGCAGGCGCTGGAATTGGAAAACCAGCATTTGCGCAGTCTGGACGCGCTGCCGATACGCAGCCAGTTTGTTACCCAGTTAGCTGAAATCATTTATGCCGAGCGCGACGTATTCAGGCGCAAAGTGCTGGTCAACAAGGGTGCAGATGCC
>CAZCKZ010000083.1:0-6593 GCA_964499395.1 uncultured Gallionella sp.
GCTCGCGCGGCTCGAGTTGGATGTCGACCGGGTGCGGAAGTTGCAATCCGAACACATGCTCGGTGTTGTGCGTGATGCCTGGAGGGTAGCGGTACCGCCAGTGCGGATAGATCTCGTAGACATTCTGCTTATGCCAGTCGCTGAGGAGATATAGGCGCGCATCCAGCCCTGTCTCTTCGCCCACCTCGCGTATCGCGGTCTCGGTCAGCGATTCATCGCCGTCGCGGCTGCCGGTGACAGATTGCCAATAGCCGGGGTGGTCGGCGCGCTCCAGCAACAGCACTTCCAGGTTGACAGTGTGAATCACCACCAGCACCGAGACAGGCTGTTTGTTGCGCGTCATATTCCCGGCTTCAGGAGAACAATATCCAGAACGATTTGTTGCGCTGCCGCCAATACACTGCCGTATCGGCAAAGATATCCAGCGCGATTTCCCTGTCGTTGGCGGAAAGACCCAGCGTGTCGCTGGCATTGCGCAACAGCAACACATATCCGTTTGCCCGATGCCACGACAGGTCGCACAATGCGTCGGCCAGCGCATCCCAATTCGCGCCGAATCCGGGCGGAAATCTGGCCGCGGCAGCCAATGCATTGAGCAGGTTCTGTTTGCCCTTGACACCCTTCAGATCGGTGTCGAACAGCGCAAAACCGGCTGCATCAACCGCGTTGCGCAATGCTTCCACACTGCAATCCAGTGTATAGCTGCCCGCCGCTTCCTGATTTCTCAGTTGTTGTGCCAATGCGTCCATGGCTACTCCCGGATTCGTCTGAATGTCTGGTAATGATCGGCGGTGTAATAATATTCGCCGGTCGCGCCGCTGATGATGCGGCGCGCACCGCGACCATGCGTGCCCGGTGTTTTCACGGTGTACTCGTGATAGTAACCGCGCGGGTGTTTTGGCAATATCCGCTCAAAATTACTGAATACCACGCCATCGCGCGGATAGGCAAACGGCCCGCCATTCCTGATGGCGCGCAGCGTGTCCCGCGCCTGCGGCGGTAATTCGGCTTTGCTGATTTTCGCCAGATCGGCATGTGCATTTTGAACTGCATGGTATGTCTGCGCCTGCGCACCCGCAGGCAACCACAGCATCGCCGCCAGCACCACCCATTGCAAACGCAACATGCGCGACACCGCTGCTATTCCTTGGCCACTTCGACTTCAGCCGTAGTTTGAACCTGCTGGCGCAAGCGGATATGCAAATCGCGCAACTGCCGTTCATCCACCGCGCTCGGTGCCTGGGTGAGCAGACATTGCGCGCGCTGGGTTTTGGGGAAGGCGATCACATCGCGGATGGATTCCGAGCCGGTCATCATCGTCACGATACGGTCCAGGCCGAACGCCAGACCGCCGTGCGGCGGCGCGCCGTATTGCAGCGCGTCGAGCAGGAAGCCGAACTTGAGCTGCGCCTCTTCAGCAGCGATGTTGAGCGCGCGGAACACCTGCGATTGCACCGCCTCCTGATGGATACGCACCGAGCCGCCGCCGATCTCGGAACCGTTCAGCGCAAGGTCGTAGGCCTTGGCCAGGCACTTGCCCGGATCGCTTTCCAGCAGCGCGAGGTGTTCGTCCTTGGGCGCGGTAAACGGGTGATGGCAGGCATTCCAGCGCTTGGCCTCCTCGTCGTATTCGAACATCGGAAAATCCACCACCCACACCGGCTCCCATGCCTTGCCGTTGGTGTAACCCTTGTCGTGGCCGATCTTGCTGCGCAACGCGCCGAGCGCGTCGTTGACGATCTTTTCCTTGTCCGCACCGAAGAAAATGATGTCGCCATTCTGTGCGCCGGTTCGCTCGATGATGGTCTTCAGCGCGCCCTCGTGCAGGTTCTTCACGATCGGCGACTGCAAACCGGTCTCGTTGGGTTGCGTGATGTCGTTGACCTTGATGTAAGCCAGGCCCTTCGCACCGTAGATGCCGACAAACCTGGTGTACTCGTCGATCTCGCCGCGCGAGAACGAGCCACCGCCCGGCACGCGCAACGCCGCGACGCGACCGTTTTCGGAATTGGCCACACCCGCGAACACCTTGAACGCGACATCCTTCACCGCGTCGGTAACCTCGGTCAGCTCCAGCGTCACGCGCAGGTCGGGCTTGTCCGATCCGTAGCGCGCCATCGCTTCCGCATGAGAAATGCGCGGGAACGGGTTGGGCAGTTCCTCGCCCAGCGTTTCCTGAAAAATCTCGCGGATCATTTCTTCCATCAGCGCGGTGATCTGCGTCTCGGTCAGGAACGAGGTCTCGATATCCACCTGGGTAAATTCCGGCTGGCGATCGGCACGCAGGTCCTCGTCGCGGAAACATTTTGTGATCTGGTAATAGCGGTCGAAACCCGCCACCATCAGCATCTGCTTGAACAACTGCGGCGATTGCGGCAGCGCGAAGAATTCGCCGGGATGCACGCGCGACGGCACCAGGTAATCGCGCGCGCCTTCCGGTGTGGATTTGGTCAGCATCGGCGTTTCGATGTCGATGAAGCCGCGGCTGTCGAGGAAACGGCGGAACGCCATCGTTACCTTGTAGCGCAGCATCATGTTCTTCTGCATCTGCGGACGGCGCAGATCGATCACGCGATGGGTCAGGCGCACCGTCTCGGACAGGTTCTCGTCATCCAGCTGGAACGGCGGCGTCAGCGCGGTATTCAGCACCTCGATCTCGTGGCACAGCACTTCGATTTCGCCGCTGGTAATATTCGAATTGGTCGTGCCTGCCGGACGGTGGCGGACTTTGCCGGTGATGCGCAGCACGAATTCGCCGCGCACCAATTCTGCAATCTTGAACATTTCGGCACGATCCGGATCGCAGACGATCTGCGCCAGACCTTCGCGGTCGCGCAGGTCGATGAAGATCACCCCGCCGTGGTCACGGCGGCGATGCGCCCAGCCGCACAGGCTGACGGTTTGGTCGAGTTGATCGGTGTTGAGCAGTCCGCAATAATGAGTTCGCATTGTTCAGTTTTTTAAAATATATTTTAAGGTTGGTTAGCTTTTGTATTTTGGTGAATGGCGCGGTATTTTCCGGTTTCCGGAGAAGCAGCCACCCCCATCGAAACGATGGAGCGCAATGCCACGTCCACGGTCATATCCAGTGTTATGGTATCGGCTTTGCGCACGAAGAAATAAAATCCGTTCACCGGACTCGGCGTAGTGGGAATAAACACGGCAACGTATTCTTCTTCCAGCTTGTCGATCACCTCGCCTGGCACACTGGTCTGAAACGCCAGCGACCATGATTGCGGATGCGGGTAACGCACCAGCAACACCTTGCGGAAAGCATTGCCGTTTCCCGACAACAGCGTATCGCTGACCTGCTTCACGCCTTTGTAGATGCTGCCCACGAAGGGGACGTGCAGCATTACCTTTTCCCCGTGTTCCCACAATCGCTGGCCGAACACGTTGCGCACCAGCAAACCGGTCAGGCCCACCACCGCCAGCGTCAGGATGATGCCGAGGCCGGGTATGTGAACGCCCAGCAACTTGTCCGGTTGCCAAAGCTCCGGCAGCAGCAGCAGCGTCTGATCCATCGTGCTGATGGTCAGATCCAGCACCCACAGGGTGATGCCGAGCGGAACCCAGAACAGCAGGCCGGTGATGAAATATTTTTTCATGCTTTAAGCGCTGCCGTCAGCCACCGGGCAGGAACCCGCGCTGGCACAGGGCGCGCAAGCGGCTTCAGCCTTGGGTACATTCTTTGGCTTGCTGCCGTTCTTGAAGTCGGTGGCGTAATAGCCGCTGCCCTTCAACTGAAAACCGGCAGCGGTCAGTTGTTTGGAGAAAGTCTCCTTGCCGCATTCGGGGCAAGTGCTGAGCGGCGCATCGCTCATTTTTTGCATCACATCTTTTTGCAAGCCGCAACTTGAACAGCTATAAGCATAAATAGGCATAACGTCTTCCTGCAGGGTAATTTACAAAGGTGCGCATTATACCCGAGCAAAGGGGGCAGAGCAGCCCGAGGTAGCAGCTTTTTGGAAAGCCCGGTGGGTATATATTTCGAAAATAATGGACTGGTTTCACCCGCAGTTGCCTGCTGCATTCCATGTTTGAATCCAAAGGGACGCCACCAGCCGTTCGCGGTTTCATCGCGGCGACCCGGCCCCTTGTTTCCCGAACATGAAGCATCCACGCATTGGCAGCAGGAAACTGGCCGCCAAACCCATTTTCGCAGTGCCGATATTTTCTGCACCTTGCGCACGCTCAGTACAGGTATAATGCGCGCCACCCGCGCACAACCAATCAGCGTAGCGGTGTCTTTCTCTCACCCCGGATCATGTCGATCTCTTAATCGTCTGCCTCGATTGGTGCCGCCCTTGTGGGCTGCAGGCTGCCACAGGAGCCATGCTTTGCCAAACAATGAAATTACTTTCGCCAGTCTGAACCTGGCACAACCCCTGATGCGCGCGATTGCCGATGCGGGATACACGAAACCCACCCCGGTGCAAGCCCAGGCGATCCCGCTGGTATTGGCCGGCGGTGATTTGCTGGCCGGCGCGCAAACCGGCACCGGCAAGACCGCGGGTTTCACCTTGCCGATCCTGCATCTGCTCTCAGCCAAACCCGCCGCGAATCCGCACCCCGGACGGCCGCGCTGCCTGATCCTGGTGCCTACGCGCGAACTTGCCGCACAGGTGGAAGAGTCGGTGCAGACCTATGGAAAATATTCGACGATGAAATCCATGGTGATGTTTGGCGGCGTGAACATCAATCCGCAGATGAAGGCATTGCGCGGGCAAGTCGACATCCTGGTAGCCACGCCCGGGCGGCTGCTTGACCATGTCGGGCAAAAAACACTGGATCTTTCCGGCGTCGAAATCCTGGTGCTGGACGAAGCCGACCGCATGCTGGACATGGGTTTCATACGCGACATCAAGAAAATCCTCGCGCTGTTGCCCAAACAGCGCCAGAACCTGCTGTTCTCGGCGACCTTCTCGGACGAGATCAAGGCGCTTTCCGACGGACTGCTGCACAACCCCGGTTATGTCGAAGTGGCACGCCGCAACTCCACGGTCGAGCTGATTTCACAAAGCGTCCATCTGGTGCCGCAGCGTCTCAAGAGTCATCTGCTTTCTCACCTGATCAAACATCACGACTGGAAGCAGGTGCTGGTATTCACCCGTACCAAGCACGGCGCAAACCGGCTGACCGAAAAGCTGATCGCGGACGGCATTCCGGCTGCAGCGATACACGGCAACAAGAGCCAGCCGGCACGCACCAAGGCGCTGGCGCAATTCAAGGACGGTTCGCTGCCGGTGCTGGTCGCCACCGACATCGCCGCACGCGGCCTGGACATCGACCAGCTGCCGCATGTGGTGAATTTCGAATTGCCGAATGTGCCGGAAGATTATGTGCACCGTATCGGCCGCACCGGGCGCGCGGGCAGCAGCGGCGCGGCAATCTCGCTGGTGGACAAGGAAGAACTACCGTTTCTCAGAGCCATCGAGCGTTTGATCAAACGCGAGATTCCGGTCGCCGAAGTGGACAGCTTTGTGCCGCCTGCCAATCTTCCCGCCGAAGCCCCTCGCCCGCCGCGCCAAGCCCATGGACAAAGACGCAATAACGGGCCCCGTACCGCAGGAACAGGGAACCGCCAACAGCAGCCGCGTGAGGGTCAAAGGCAAAAGCAGCGCAATCCGCAACAGCGAGATCAGCAACCGCGTAACGGGCAACAAGCCGCCAAGCCGCGCCCGCCGCAAAAGACTGCCGAACAAAAACATCTTTCCGAAGCCGCGCGCCATCAAGCCATGCCGCAACCCGCCTTGTTCTCGCCCAAGCCTGTCGCGCGACGGGGCCGCTAAAACCGGGTGGAAATATTGGCTTGCTGAAAACCGGCCCGGAAACCGGGGTGCAAAGCGGTTATTTTTTCCCTGGTCGTTTGCGTGAATAAACCGTCGTCCGGCCATCCATCGTCAAGGTAAGCTGGTCACCGGCTAGCTGGTAGTAGATCGCATTCGAGCTGTGATTTCCGCTGAGCTGTATCATGCCGCCGTTGGAAACCGCGTAAAAATATCTCTTACCCCTGAACTTGACGGTTCCGTTGCTGCGGAATGTAACCGGGCCTTCCGCGCTGTACCAGGTACCTCTCAGCGAATTCTCCGCTTTAGTGACCATCCCGTGAGATCGTTCTGCGGCGATACCGCCAGCGGGCAGTCCCGTGAGCAACAAAGCGGAAAACAGCAATAAACAGCGTGAAAAAAACATGACGGCCTCGCCTGCTTGATATGTCTGCATACGTTAAAAGCACACGTATTGTTTGTCAACGCGGTTGATTACGGCAATTGAATTTTCCATTTCCCCAGCTCCAATCCTTCAAGCGTCCACTCACCGATGCGATAACGGATCAGCCGTAGTGTGGGCAAACCAACGGCTGCGGTCATGCGCCGCACCTGGCGATTTTTTCCCTCACGGATAGTCAGCTCCAGCCAACTGGTCGGAATATTTTTTCGCTCGCGTATCGGCGGGTTGCGCGGCCACAGATTGGCAGGTTCATCTATCTGGTACACCTCGGCAGGCTGTGTGGTGAAGCCTGTCCTGAGTTTGGCCGAAGGGTCCGACAGCTTTACACCCCGCCGCAATTTTTCCAGCGCGGCTTCATCCGG
>CAZCKZ010000083.1:6603-7626 GCA_964499395.1 uncultured Gallionella sp.
CCATCAAGCGAACTGTGGCTGCTTGCGTCACAAAATTGTTCAGTTTCACGCCGCTACGCATTTTTTGCAACGCCACTTCGTCCGGCACCCCCTCAACCTGCACCCAATAAGTTTTCGGCAACTTGTGTTTCGGATCGGTGATGCGATGCTGCAGCTGGCCGTCATCGGTCAGCACCACCAGCCCTTCGCTGTCGGTATCCAGCCGCCCGGCGGGATAAAAATCCGGAAGAGGGATATAATCTGCCAGCGTCGGATGCAGTCCGTTACGGCTGAACTGGCAGATCACGCCAAACGGTTTATTGAACAGCAGGATGCGTCCCATCGGAATATTGTTTATTTTTGAAGCCATATTTTACCGCTTCCACTACCCTTGATTCCATTTCCACTTCAAACGGGGAATAATCCGCAGGTCCGGTTTCACCCAGGGGCGCAAGAACCCATGCGGGGCAAGCGGGCGTTGGCTATGCCGGGATTCATCCCGACCTGCAAAATTCACGATTGAAACAGAATTGGTCTAACTAAAAAGAGAAAAACATGACGAGCCAAAAAATTATTTACACGTTGACCGATGAAGCGCCAAGACTGGCTACCTACTCCCTGCTCCCCATCATCCAGGCCTTCACCAAGGCGGCCGGTGTAGCCGTCGAGACACGCGACATCTCCCTGGCCGGACGCATACTCGCGAACTTCCCCGAACACCTGACTGCCAGCCAAAAAATCGCCGATCAACTGACCGAACTGGGCGAGCTGACGCTGAAGCCGGAAGCAAACATCATCAAGCTGCCGAATGTCAGCGCATCGCTCCCGCAGTTGAAGACTGCGATCAAGGAATTGCAATCCCAGGGATACAAAATCCCGGATTATCCTGAAGACCCGAAAACGGATGTTGAAAAAGAAATCAAGGCGCGTTACGGCAAGGTGCTCGGCAGCGCGGTGAACCCGGTGCTGCGCGAGGGCAACTCCGACCGCCGTGCCGCCGCCTCGGTCAAACAGTTCGCGCGCAAGCATCCGCACCGGATGGGC
>CAZCKZ010000084.1:0-7613 GCA_964499395.1 uncultured Gallionella sp.
TTGCCTAATTGCTCGAGCTTGGGCGCGTCAAGAGTCAGTTGTGCCCCGTCTGCTTGCGTGCCATGCGCTATATCCAGATTGAGGCGATTGTCACCCATACGCAATGCAAGCATTCCTGTCGCACGCCGTGTCCCGGAGAATTCGAGATGACCGTTGCCGCTGATGTCGTATTGCGCAAAATGACTGTGGGACATATTGAGCTGCAATGTGCCCTGGGCTTGCGGTGAAAGTGTGCCGGATATTTCCAGCACAGCATTCAAATCTGTCGAAGGAACAGCGGCGAATTCGGATAGATTCAATTTGCCCAACCGGCCGGAAAGGCGAAATGTGCGTCGCCGATCCAGATCCAATCGTCCATGCCCGGTGAGCACGGTCTCGCCGCGCGTCACGCGCAAGCTGGATAGTTCTACCCGGTCGCCGCGCCGGTTCAGCTCACCATGCAGATCGATCATCCCATCGCCGAGTGCCACTGATGCATGCTGATCAGCGCCGGCATTGTCGAGCGTGATGTTGCCTTGCAAATGTGCCCCCGGCAGGCGCGTGTCGATAGCCTCTGGGTCAAGATTGTGTACTTTCAGTTGTGCACCCAGCTTACCGCGCTGTCGTTCCCAGGACACTGCACCGGTGATATGGCCGTCATTCAACAGATGTGCATCCAGTTGCTGCAATTGCCAACGCGAAGGGGACAATCGCACCCGCGCCGTAATGCCACGCAAAGGCAAGCCGTTCCGGTCCAGCGCTGCGGCAGCGGTATTGCGCGCCTGCAGCGATCCCTCCAGCGCACCATCCTGCGTGCCATGCAGGTCGACACTGCCGCTGACAAGCGCAGGCGGCGCGCCGCTGAACAGCTGTTTGGCATCGATTCCATTGAATGCGAGTTGCAGACGGCTTACCGGCACCGTGGAGAATGGCGCGATCCGGGCTGAGCCATTCACGCTTCCCGCCGCAGCCTTGCCGTCGAGACTGACAGCGATGTGCTGCAGATCACCGCCGGCTTTGGCGGAGAAATGCATCGGGTGCGGCCGGCCGGCAAGTTCCATTGCAGTATCCAGCGTAGCCTGCGCTTTCAGCGCATAGGGTTTTGCGGTGGCGATCTCGCCCGAGCCGGAAAATTCTCCATACGGCAGCCGGGCGTGCAGCATCAGCAGGCGGTGGTATCTGGCGTTGCCCGAGTAGCGGGCTTCGGCATCGTTTGCGATAAACCCGGGTTTGGCGCCCTCCCTGCTGCTTACGCTGATCGAACCTGCCTTGATGTCCAGCACGCTCACTGCAAAGGGCAAGCCCAAGCCCAAGCTATCCGGCATGGCGGGAGATTTTCCGGACGGCAAGGACAAAATCTCGACCCGGCTGGCATCCAGAGCGGACAGCCTCAGTTCGCCTTGCAGCAAAGCTGCAGGCTGCCATTCGATATGCACTTCATGCGCGGTGACACGCCACCCATCGCCGCGCAACACCAGCTGTTGCATGCCGATGGTGCCCAGCAACGAGCCGCTGACATCGTTTGCGGCAAACCTGCCCGCGCTTTGATGCTCGGCCATATTGACCAGCCAGCGCAGGCCGGAACCGGAACCAAGCAGCCATGCGCCTGCAGCGGCAATTCCCAGACAGGCTGTCAGCAGGATCACCAGCCATTTGCGGTGCGCAACGGTTTTCAGCATGGTCCCCATCAGAATGCGACCTGGATGGAAAAATGCATGCGCACCCCGGGCTGTCCCTTGCCGCGCGCAAAATCCAGCGCCAGCGGTCCGACCGGACTGCGCCAGCGGGCGCCAATGCCGTAACCCTGGGACAAGCGCAGCTCAGGCAGCACATCGGCCGCGCCGCCGACATCGTAGAACAACGCTGCCCCGAAATTGCCGAACCAGTGCGTGTATTCGGCGCTGCCGGTCGCCATTACCCGCCCGCCGACCACCGCATTGCCTTCGATAACGCCCAGACTCTGATACGCAAAACCGCGCACCGTCTGCGTACCGCCGACGCGGAACAGGTAGTCCTGAGGGACGCCGATGGCCGAGGGGGCGGCCGTATATCCGCCTTCGACGCGCAGCGTGGTCACGTCGCGTCCACTCAACGGCAGCCATATCTGCTCGCGAACATAGCTGCGCACAAAATTCTGGTCGGACAGCACCGCCTTGCTCCCCCCGCCCACCAGCAGTTGTGTCATCGATCCCGACATCGGGAACAGCGGGTTGTCCACCGCACGCCGGTTCCAGTGCCAATCGAGCACAAGCGCCTTTACCGAATCCGGAATACCGCCGAGCGGTATTTGCTGTTCCCTCTGGCCATTCAGGCCGATGCCGGTTTCGATGCCGAACTGAGTGCGGCTGCGTGTCACACCGATCTTGTATGTTCGCGTTTCCAGACCCTGTATCTGGGTCTTTTCGCCGCTGGCATTCCAGGTCAAACGATAGCCCAGCGGATTGGGTTGGGTGCCGAGTAGCGCCGACAAGGTCTGGCGGTTCTGTTCGAATATCCAGGAACTGTTCAGTGTCCAGGCCTGATTCAGGAAATTGTAGCTCTGGTAACCGACCTGGTTACGCACCCCGTTATTGGTGCTATAGCCGATACCCAGCGATATCTTGCGCGATTGCGCCTCGACGATCTTTACCCTGACCGGAACCGTCAGCGGCCCGGCCTGCTTTCCGGCGATGCTTGTATCAAAATTGACCAGCACCGAACTGAATTGCGGCATGTTCTGCAACTGGTTCTGAAATGCCAGCAGCAGTTTGCGATCGTAAGCTTGACCCGGCTTGAAGGATGCAAAACGATTTATCAGGGATGGTTTGTAGCGCTCCAGCCCGCTTACCTGCAATTCGCCGAACAGGAAACGCGGGCCGGAATCCACGACGACGTGCAGGCTTGCGCTGGCTTTGGCGGGATCCACGCGGGCGGAGCTTTCGATCAGGTGTGCGGCGGCATAATCCCGGCTCGCCACCTGCGCCAGAAGGCCTGCTTTCGCCTCATCCCAGTCAGACGCCCGGAATGGCATTCCCGGCCGCAATGACCAGTCCGCGCGCAACTGTTTCATCCGTGCGTCATTCTGTGAAAGCGACAAATCGCCGCGGAATTCGATGCTGACTTCAGTGACAACCGTTCTCCGCCCGGGAATCACTTCCAGTTCAAGCACGCCGGCCGGTGTGACAGAACGCAATACCACCTTGCTGGAGAAATAACCCTCGGTTGCAAGCAATTCCGGGATTTCGCGCTGCGCGCGGCGCATGAAGATGGCACGTTCATTGTCATTCTCCAGCAGATTGTCGGGCAGAACGAAATATTTCGCGAGTACCCCCCGCACCGATTCAGGCGAGATCAGATTGACTGCGGGAATATTGCTGCCTTTAGCCAGCGCCAGCCCCGGAGCCAGGCAAACGCAGAATACAATCAGCAGGCACCGGTATGTGCTGCGTTTCAGCGATCGCAATCGAGTCTGGATCAACCCTGAGCAGGGTCGGGGACGACGGCTGCCAAGCCGGGTGGTTCGGATGGTGTGCAGGGTATCCCGGCAGGCTCCGCCCAGTATGTCCCGTTTGTCCAGCGCCGACTGCATATGCCCCCCGGGAATCAGTTCCAGCGACTCAACCTGTATCGGCGCTGGCGCAGATCCGTATCGTGTTTGAAAATGAATGTCGCCGTACAAATTATATTACTTAATCGCCCCTTCACCGCGAAATTGGGGGAACAACGGACTGGTATGGAGATGAAACCGCGCTTGTGGTGCCCGGAACCGGAATCGAACCGGTACGAGGGGTTAAGCCTCGACGGATTTTAAGTCCGTTGTGTCTACCAATTTCACCACCCGGGCGGATACTGGAGGCGAGACCCGGAATCGAACCGGGATAGGCGGATTTGCAATCCGCTGCATAACCATTTTGCTATCTCGCCGCACTGCGAATCAACAGCTTGAAATGAGTGAGGGAAAGCCAGAATGCTTTCCCTCAGATTTGGAGCGGGAGAAGAGTCTCGAACTCTCGACCTATACCTTGGCAAGGTATCGCTCTACCAACTGAGCTACTCCCGCAAAACGAGTTGCGCATTATAGGGATATTCAAATTCCTGTCAATTATTTCGCCAGTAAATATTACTGGACAATTGTCTCCAGCTTGAATAGGCGCGTAAAATTTTCCGTGGTGCTCCGTGCCACTTCATCCAGGCTGATGCTGCGCAGCATGGCGATCTCGGCCGCAACATGTTTCACATAAGCCGGCTGGTTAAGCTTGCCGCGATGCGGCACCGGTGCAAGATAAGGCGAATCGGTTTCGATCAATATGCGCTCAAGCGGCACACGCTGGGCGACTTCCTTGAGTTGTTTGGCATTCTTGAAGGTGACAATGCCGGAAAAGGAAATGTAAAAACCCATTGCCAGTGCGGCTTCGGCGACTTCCCATGTTTCGGTGAAGCAATGCATCACGCCGCTTGCCCCGGCAGCATTTTCTTCCGTCATGATGCGCAGTGTGTCGGCGGCAGCTTCGCGGGTATGGATGATGAGCGGCTTGCCACTCTCGCGTGCGGCGCGGATATGGGTGCGAAAGCGCGCGCGCTGCCACTCCAGATCGCCCTTCAGGCGAAAATAATCCAGGCCGGTTTCGCCGATTGCGATGACCTTGGGATGCTTCGCCAGCCCGACCAAGCGGGCGACATCGGGTTCCTCGACACCTTCGTAATCGGGATGCACGCCAACCGAAGCGTAGATGTGCGGATGTTGCTCGGCAAGCTTCAGGACCTGCGGGAAATCCGCCAGGTTGACCGAAACACACAGCGCGCTGACGACTTCGTTTTGCTTCATTTGCGCCAGCACATCGTCCATATTCATCGCGAGTTCCGGAAAATTGATATGGCAGTGGGAATCGACGAGTATCATGATTGTTCGAGCATCAGTTGGCGGTATACCAGCAAAAGAGATTCATAAAACAGTTTGGGATTGAGCGTGTGCTTCGCTTCCCGTTTCGCTGTTTGCAGGTATTTCTGCAAGCGCGCCAGGTTTAACGGTGTGACAGGACTGACCAACTTGTTGATGGCGGCTTCTTCGCCAGGATGATAACGCAGCTTGCCCGCCAGCTTCATCAAAGTCAGGTCGTAACACCATTGCTGCAGCCACTGCACGACCAGCACCTGCTCGGTCTTCTGCAGCGCCTCGGCCAGTGCGAACACGTCCAGTGCTTCTGGCAGACGCGCTCCGCGCAGCAACTTGTCGCGTTCTTCACTGCCCAGTTGTTCATCCAGCTGGACCGCTTGTAATGGTGCAAAACCCGAGGCTGCGAGGGCTGCGGCGGGATTCTTTATGCCTTGATCTGCCAGCCAGCGTGTTGCGCTCGCGGCATCCGGAGCCGGTAATGCGAAAGCCAAACAGCGGCTCAAGATGGTCGGCAACAATTGCTGGGGTTTATGTGACACCAGGATGAACAGCAATCCCGGAGGTGGTTCTTCGAGGTTTTTCAGCAAGGCATTGGCGGCATTCGGGTTCATGCTCTCGGCTGGATGAATAACGATCACACGCCTGCCGCCTTGATGGGCGGTCATGCCGAAAAAATCCGATAAACCGCGAATTTGCTCGACAGAGATTTGCTTGCTGGGTTTTTTCCCGGAACCGGTTTCTTCGCCGTCCAGACTCAGGATTTCAGGTTGCAGTAAACGAAAGTCAGGGTGTGTGCCTTGCTCGAACCAGTGACAGGACGGACATTTTCCGCATGCAAAATTCGATTCGTCCGGATTTTGACACAGCAAACTTTGGGCATAATTGATCGCCAGATCAAACTTGCCGATACCCCTGGTTCCCTTGAACAAAAGACCGTGCGCCGGTCCTTTGCGCAACTCCTGCAAACGCGCCCAGTTATCTTTTTGCCAATTATATATTTCTTTCATATCAAATAATTGAGATAACTTTCTCAAGATTTTGTTTAACTTTTTCCAGGGTCTGTGCCGCATCGATCACGACATATCTTTGCGGATGTTCCTGTATGCGTTTGCGGTATCCTGCTCTCACCCGTTCGAAGAAATCGGCTTGTTCCTGCTCGAAGCGGTCCAGCGAGACGTTATTCGCCAGGCGTTGCCGCGCGACCTCGACTGGGGCGTCAAAAAACAGCGTCAGGTCAGGCTGCAAATCGGGATGCACCCATTGTTCAAGCTGGCTTAACTTTTCCCAGCTCAGTCCTCTGCCCCCGCCCTGATAGGCAAAGCTGGCATCGCTGAAACGATCTGAAATCACCCATTTGCCAGCGCGCAATGCCGGCTTGATGACTTGTTCGATGTGTTCCAGACGTGCTGCAAACATCAATAACGCCTCGGTGCCGATGTTCATGTCCCGGTTCAACAATATCTCGCGCAACTGTTCGCCCAGCAGCGTGCCACCCGGCTCGCGGGTGACCACCACATCGAGGCCGCGCTGCCTCAAGACATCGGCAAACCATGCCAAATGGGTGCTTTTGCCGGCACCGTCGACACCTTCAAAGGTAATAAATTTGCTCATAAATTCGTTGTTCGAGTGAATCGCGGTGTCGCGTGCGGCTTACGATATAACCTGAAGGTCAGTTTTTATTGCAACTTCGTTGTCGCTCATTCCTCATCCTTCCAACTCGACATGCCCCGTCATTAGCCTTCCGGCCATTTGACCAAGCCCGCAAGCGGGCAGGTCGCTGGTTATGCGCGGGGTTTTGATTCAACTTGCGTCCAGCGGCAATTGCCAATGACTGCAACGCTTCATTTTTGGTAGCGATTCACCGCGCGGTTGTGCCTGGTCAAACTGCTGGAAAATTGCGAGCTGCCATCGCCGCGCGCCACGAAGTATAGCGCGTCTGTCTTAGCCGGATGCAATGCAGCCTGCAAAGAAGCTACGCCGGGCAAGGAAATCGGTGTGGGTGTCAACCCTCTTCGCTTATAGGTATTGTAAGCATTATCGGCAAGCAAATCGCGCTTGCGCAAATTGCCGTCGAACTTGTCGCCCATGCCGTAAATCACAGTCGGATCGGATTGCAGCAACATGCCTTTTCTCAGCCTGTTTACAAACACGCCGGCAATCATATCGCGGTCGCTGGGCGTTCCAGTCTCTTTCTCGATGATGGAAGCCAGTATCAGGGCCTGGTAAGGGGTCTGCAATGGCAGATCGGGAGCGCGTGCCAGCCATGCCTGCCGCAAATGATTCTGCATGGTCTGATAGGCACGCTTGAATATCTGCAGATCACTGCTGCCCGCCGCGAAGTAGTAGGTGTTCGGAAAGAACAGGCCTTCCGGATGATTTTCCGTCGCGCCGATACGCTGCAGGATTTCTTCATCGGTCAGGTTGGCCGAGTTATGGGTGATATTCGGATTGGCATCGAGTGCATTGCGCATTTGTTTGAATGTCCAGCCTTCAATCACGCTTATCTGACTCAGACTCACTTCACCCGTACTGATGATTTTCAGCAATTGCAGCGGAGAAACAGAATGCTCCAGTGCGTAGTTTCCCGCCTTGATTTCCCCTGATTTTCCCAACAGGCGGGCCAGCCAGACGAATTTCCAGCCGCGTTCCAGCAATCCTGATTGCTGCAATTCCCGCGCTGTGCTTTTCAGGCTGCTGCCTTGTTTCAGGGAGAATTCAAACGGCGTACCAGGCAGAGATAATGGGCTGAAGGCGTAATAGC
>CAZCKZ010000085.1:0-7596 GCA_964499395.1 uncultured Gallionella sp.
ACGCTGTCCAAAATCGGCGGCAAGGGCCTGTTCGTGAAAGAGCTGGAAACCGCTCTGGAAAATGGACGCGCCGATCTCGCCGTGCATTCGCTGAAAGACGTGCCGATGCATCTGCCGGAGGGTTTTGTGCTGGCCGCAATCGGCGAACGTGAAGATCCGCATGATGCTTTTGTCTCGAACGAACATGAGAGTCTGGCGGCATTGCCGGCGGGCAGCGTGGTGGGTACGTCCAGCCTGCGCCGAGAGAGCCAGTTGCGCGCGCGATTTCCGCTTCTGAACATCCAGCCGTTGCGCGGCAACGTGCAAACCCGTTTGCGCAAACTGGACGAGGGGCAATATGCCGCAATTATCCTGGCCGCTGCCGGATTGAAGCGTCTGGGTCTGGGTGAACGCATTCGCGGCATTATCTCCAGCGAGGAAAGTCTGCCTGCAGTAGGGCAAGGTGCGCTGGGCTTCGAATGTCGTGCCGATCGTGCCGATTTGATCGCTTTGCTGCAGCCGTTGCACCATCCGGAGACCGCCGCATGCGTGCTGGCAGAACGCGCCCTGAGCCGTTCTCTGGGAGGTAGTTGCCAAGTGCCGCTGGGCGGATTTGCGGAGGTCAAGAACGGCAAACTGCGTATGCGCGGCTTTGTTGCCAGCCCTGATGGCAAACGCATGATGCAATCCGAGTTGATTGGCGATATCGCTCACCCTGAAGTCCTTGGCAACAAAATCGCCGATGAGTTGCGTGCGCAAGGTGCAGATGTAATCCTCGCCGAACTGGCTATCTAGATTACTGTTGTGGCCAAGGTTCGGCCGCGATGGGTATTCCAGTCGCCGCTGGAAGAATTAAATTCCTGGCATGAAAAGGAACGGGGGGCTTCGTGCAGAACAGGACTGGAGAACATGATTGACGATCTCCCTCTGGCCGGATTGAAGGTTGTTGTCACTCGACCGCGTGACCAGGCCTTGAAACTGGCGCAGAGGATCGAACAGGCGGGCGGTATCCCGTTGCTGTTCCCGCTGCTGGATATAACACCGGTGCAGGATGCAGATGCGCTGAATGAACAGATCGCCCGTCTCGGACAGTTCAACATGGCGATCTTTATCAGTCCCAATGCCGTGCACTATGGCATCGCCGCGATACGCGCGTCGGGCGAACTTCCGCAGCAATTGAAAATTGCCACCGTCGGCCAGGGCAGTGCGAAGGCCTTGCGTGAAACGGGCATCTCCAACATCATCGCACCCACCGAACGCTACGACAGCGAAGGCTTGCTGGCTTTGCCGGAATTGCAAGAGGTTTCCGGATGGCGCGTGATGATTTTTCGGGGTGATGGCGGACGCGAGCTGTTGGGCGATACACTAAGGGAACGCGGCGCGACTGTGGAATATGCACCCTGCTACAAGCGCAGCAAACCACAGCAGGATAAAAGCGCGCTGCTGGCTGCCGGGCCCGATGCGATCATCGTTACCAGCAGCGAGGCATTGGGATATTTGTGCCAGATGCTGAATGCCAACGACCGGGACGCTTTGCGCAGCACGGTTTTGTTTGTGCCTCATGAACGCATTGCCGGACTGGCACGCGATCGAGGATGGCCCAGGGTGCATGTGACGGCATCGGGAGATGACGGGATGTTCTCCGCTTTGATAACATGGGCCGGGCAGAGAGAACGGGGGAACGCCGGATTGGACCGATAACCGGGGCACAGTGCAAATTCCTGCTCACCCGGCGATCGGCCAGCGACGCTTGTCTTTTTTATGAAAGGTAATGAATGAGCGAGCAAATCTCACAACCTGAAAATGCCGCGCCAGATACCGCCTTGCCGTCAGACCCGGTCCAGTCCGATCAGGCGCGCCCGCATGATAATACCCCGCGGCGGGATGGTTTCGCGCACATCAGTATTACGCAACTGACGATGGTGGTACTGGTGATTATCTTTCTGTGGCAATGGCTGGATGGGCATCGTGCCATCAACGACATGCAGCAGCAATTGGCGAAAAAAATCGCCGAAATGGACGGAAACAGCAAGGCTAATCAGGTATTGCTGGCTCAGGATCAGGATCAGGTCCGCGATCTTTCCGCCAAAGTGGCAACGATGGAATCACGCTATGCCGAGTCGCAAAATCAGCGTGTCGCACTGGAGAATTTGTATAACAATCTTTCGGCGAATAGCGATGAAGCCGCGCTGGCCGAAGTCGAGCAGATGCTGCTGATCGCATCGCAACAATTGCAATTGTCGGTCAACGTGAGGGCTGCACTGATCGCCATGCAAACCGCCGATTCGCGTTTGCAACGCATGAACCGGCCTGCATTCAGCGGGCTGCGCCAGGCCATCAGCCATGATATGGACAAATTGCGCGCACTGCACGAAGTGGACATCACCAGCATCAATCTTCAGATCAATAACCTGATCTCAATAGTGGACAAGATGCCGCTGGGCTATCAGCAGCAACTGGCGGCTAATGAAGTCGTCGCGCAAGCCGCACCGGCAAAAGATGAAACAACATGGCGTAAATTGCTGCATGACATCTGGAATGAGCTGAAGCAGCTGGTGCGTATTGAAAACACGGATAAAGCCGAGATTCCCCTGTTGCCGCCCAATCAGGAGTTTTTCCTGCGCGAGAATCTCAAACTGACTTTGCTGTCGGCTCGCCTGGCATTGTTGTCGCGCGATGAAGTCAGTTTCAGGCAGGGACTGAAAACCGCGCAACTCTGGACTGCGCGTTATTTCGACGCAAAATCGAGCGAGAGCAAGCGCATGTCTGACGGGTTGAAAAAGCTTGTTGCGTCCGACATCAGCATCGAATTGCCGGATATCAGCGCCAGTTTGCAAGCGGTGCGCAACTATCGCCTGGCGCGTGAGAACGGGCCAAGGGCGAGTTTCGAGGTACGGCCAAATTTGCCCAAGGCGAGTTCGGTGAAACCGCCAAAAGTGTCCAGGGCTGATTCGGCGAAACGGCCGAAAGTACCAAAGGCGGTTTCGGAAGGGCCAACAAAGGCTGCGCAATGAAATATCTGGCATGGATACTCGGCCTGTTTGCCGTTGCGGTGGTACTCGCCGTCGCGTCGCGCAATCCGGCTTATGTGCTGCTGGTCTATCCGCCCTATCGTGTCGAAGTGTCTTTTACCCTGTTCATTGGCTTGTTGCTGCTGAGCTTCTTGTCCGTCTACGGGCTGGTGAGGCTGATAGTCGGCGTTCTGCAACTGCCGGCCTATGTGAGAAATTTCCGTATTGAACGTGTGCAAACCAAGATTCGCAAATTGCTGGACGAGGAGCTTGGCGCGTATTTCGAAGGGCGATATGCCGATTCGGAAAAGGCCGCAACGCGCGCGATGAAATTGGGAGATACCTCCAGCTTTCATCGCATCATCGCAGCACGTTCCGCCCATGAACTGCGCGAATATAAAAAACGCGATGCCTATTTGTCCGCTGCCGAAGGCAAGACGGAGGGCGATTCCACCATGCGCCTGATGACGACCGGCAAATTCATGCTGGACCAGCATGATACACGTGGTGCATTGGATGCCTTGCAGGAGTTGCGCGACAGCGGGGTCAAAGGCCATCTCGGCGCATTGACGCTGGAGCTGAAGGCAAACCAGCAGGCGGGTAATTGGGACGAGGTATTGAATGTGCTGTACCAGCTCGAGAAGCGCGGCGGGATCGATGCGGCGCAATCGTCGCAATTGCGCCAGCAAGCCTGGCTGGGAAAAATCCGCCAGCAAAAAGATTTGAAAGGATTAACCAGTTGCCTGAAGGACATTCCCGCGGATTTCAAGCGGCGCGGCAAGATTGCCGCAACCGCCGCGCGTGCACTGATCCAGCACGGCGGTGATTCAATCGCGCAGCAACTGTTGACCGACAGCCTGGATGCGCAATGGGACAGTGAGCTGGTTGCGTTATATGGCGATTGCCAATCCGGCGATGTGGTGGCGCAAATCAAGCAAGCCGAAAATTGGCTCGCCCAGCACAGTCAGGATGCCGGACTGTTGCTTGCGCTCGGAAAGTTGTGTTTGCATCAACAACTTTGGGGCAAGGCGCAAAATTATCTGGATGCCAGTATCAGCATTTCACCCAGCCATGCCGCCTATACGGCGCTCGGAGAGCTCGCGGAACGAATGGGTAAATCCGGTGAGGCGCTCAAGTATCGCCAGCAGGCGCTGAGGATGAAAGCAGGTTAGAGCAGATACAGATATGCAAGAATCAAGTGAGAGGCTGTATGGCTTTTACCCTCGCTCCCGATCTGCAAGCGTTGAACCCCGCGCCTTGTACCTTGCGTCTTGCGCCGTCGGTTTAGTTCTTGGGCGCGAACGTGAATGCGTCCGAGAAAAATGCATCATTGGGCAAACCGCGCTGGGCAGTGAAGTCGCGGTGCGCTGCTTCCACGACGACGGGGGCGCCGCAGGTATAGACTTCATAGGCCGATAAATCGCCGTAGTCATCCAGAACCGCCTGGTGAACGAATCCGGTGCGCCCCTGCCATGCATCTTCCGGCAAGGCATCGGAGAGTACCGGGGTAAACCTGATCCCGTTTTTTTCCCATTGCATTGCTTTGTCCAGCATGTACAGATCCGCAAGTTTGCGCGCTCCCCAATAAAAATGCATCGGCCGTTTCACGCCGATGTAAAGCGCGTGCTCGATGATTGCCTTGATCGGCGCGAAGCCGGTGCCGCTGGCGACAAAAATAATCGGCTTGTCAGAATCTTCGCGCAGAAAAAATGTGCCCAGCGGCCCTTTGAACCGCAGTATGTCGCGTTCTTTCATCACCTCGAATACATGATGGGTGAACGCACCGCCTGTGATGTTGCGGATATGCAGCTCGAGAAATTCGTCGTCATGGGGCGCATTGGCCAGAGAGAAACTGCGCGGCTTTTCATCCTTGAGCAGAATGTCGATGTATTGCCCGGCCAGAAATTGCAGGCGCTCATTGGAGGGCAACTTGAGCGACAGCACCATCACATCCGGTGCCAATTTTTCCATTTTCTGCACGCGGCACGGAATGGTCCTGACCGGAATGTCATTGACCGCATTCACTTCGCGGCACTCCAGCACCAGATCGGAAAGCGGCTTGGCACAGCAGAACAGCGCCATGCCCGCAGTTTTTTCGGCCTCGCTCAATGTGCTTTCCTGATACTTGCCGTAATCCACCTGTCCCGTTACCACCTTGCCCTTGCATGTCCCGCATACCCCGTCGCGGCAACTGTACGGCAGCGTATAGCCGTGTTTGAGAGCGGCCTCGAGGATGGTCTCGTGTTCCTCGATCGGAAAACTGTGGCCGCTGGGCTGAATAACCGTTTTGAAAGTCATGATGAATCTGCAGGTTGCGTGAAAGCGTGAATTTTAACGCATAATCATGCGATGAGACGCCTGTTGATTATCGGCAGTGGCGATGTCGCGCTGCGTACGATACCCTTGCTGAAAAAAGGTTATCGGGTGTTTGCCCTGGTGCGCGATCCGGCCAAGCGGGCGGCGTTGCGCGCGCTTGGGGCGGTACCGTTGCCTGGCGATCTGGATGATCGCGCCAGCCTTTCCCGCATCGCCGGATTAGCCGATGCAGTGTTGCATTTTGCGCCGCCCCCCAACAACGGTGTTCTCGACACACGGACGCGCAACCTGCTCAGCGCGCTATCGCAAGGCCAGGGCCGAAGGAGAAACCTGCCGAAGCGGCTGGTATACATCAGCACCAGCGGTGTGTATGGCGATTGCGGCGGGGCATGGGTGAGCGAGACCCGTCCGCTTCATTCCACTTCGCCGCGTTCGCAACGGCGCGCGGAAGCGGAAATGCAGATACGCGCGTGGGCGAAACGCAACCGGGTGAATGCCAGCATCCTGCGCGTACCGGGCATCTACGCGGCGGATCGTTTGCCGCTGGGCCGTTTGCAGCAGGGCACGCCCGGCATCATTGATAGTGAGGACGGCTATACCAGCCACATTCATGCCGATGATCTGGCACAAATCAGCGTCGCTGCTTTGCAGCTTGGAAAGGCATGCCGGGTTTATCACGCCAGCGACGACAGCCAGCTGAAAATGGGCGAATATTTTGACTTGGTGGCCGATGCGTTCGGTCTGCCGCGTGTGCCGCGCGTCAGCCGCGCCGAAGCGCAACGTGTGCTGTCGCCAATGCTGCTGTCGTTCATGAATGAATCACGCCGGCTGACCAACCAGCGCATGAAGAAAGAGTTAAGAGTGAAGCTGAATTATCCGACGGTGGGAGATATGCTGGCCACTGTTGGACACTCTTGAACTTGTTCAACGGCTGTTTTCTGTTGCCAGTTCAGCAGGTCGATGCAACGCACGCGTTAAATCGTTCTGCGCGCTTTTCGCAGTCCCGTTTGAGCGCACCGTGAGACACGGTCTTTGGTTGACAGGGATGAGCGGAGAAACTGAGTCAGGAGATTTTCCAGCACATTTCTGTTAATGGAACGAATTTCGAATTTGTCCTTAGTACCGCGCTCTGGAATAAACCGCACTGGGATAAATGGGTTTCCGTTTTCGTCAGCGCCTTCCTCGATGCCCGAATGGAAACCATTTCGGAAAGCGTCGCCAGCGGATTCTTCAAAAAGCGGGCGTACCGGTCTGCACAATTAAAAGCAGTAAAGCGTTCATATTTTCGATAACTGATTGGTTCATTGTAATTCCGTCTGTTTAGTCAGGTCTTGAAACTATTGCTCAACGCGATCAGTTGCTCCAGCTTGGCTTTTGCCGCGCCGCTGGCAATCGCCTGATCGGCTTTCGCGACGCCATCTTCCAGTGTGCCGGCCAGCCCCGCCACATAAATTGCCGCACCCGCATTCAGTTGCACGATGTCGCGAGGCGCCCCGACTTCGTTGTTCAACACACCCGATAGTTTTTCGCATGCCTCGTTGATGTTGCCAACCCGCAGCAGATCAAGCGGTGCGGTGGTCATGCCGAACAGGTCGGGGTGGACCGTGAATTCGGTGACTTTGTCGTCCTTGAGTTCCGCGATGTAAGTGCCGTCGCTGATCGAGATTTCGTCCATGCCATCGGAGCCGTGGACGACCAGCACATGCCGGCTGCCGAGGCGTTGCAGCACGCGCGCCTGAATGCCGACCAGGTCGGGATGGAACACGCCAAGCACCTGGTTTTCCGCACCGGCAGGATTGGTCAGCGGTCCCAGCACGTTGAAAATGGTACGCACACCCAGCTCGCGGCGCACCGGTGCGGCGTATTTCATCGCGCCGTGAAAATTGGGCGCAAACATGAAGCCGATGCCTATTTTGTCTATGCACAGGCCGACCTGTTCCGGGGTCAGGTTGAGGTTGACGCCGAGCGCTTCCAGCACATCCGCCGAGCCGCAGGTCGAAGACACCGAGCGGCCGCCGTGCTTGGCCACCCGCGCACCCGCGGCTGCCGCGACCAGCGCGCTGGCGGTGGAGATGTTGAAGGTGTGCGCGGCGTCGCCCCCGGTGCCGCAGGTGTCCACCAGATGGGCACGGTTGCTGACCGGCACCTTGGTGGCGAATTCCCGCATTACCTGGGCGGCTGCCGAAATCTCGCCGACAGTTTCCTTTTTGACGCGCAGGCCGACGAGTATGCCCGCGATCTGCGCCGGTGTGACTTCGCCGCCCATGATCTGGCGCATCAGCGACAGCAT
>CAZCKZ010000086.1:0-3373 GCA_964499395.1 uncultured Gallionella sp.
ACCTGAAGTGACCATCACCAAAGAGAAAGTGCAAACCGTCGAGGAATATCGCGTGGGCGGCAAACTGTACATGATCAAGATCGTCCCAAAAGTGGGCAAACCCTATTATCTGGTCGATGATCGCGGTGACGGCAAATTTTCGCGCCAGGAAAGTCTCGATTCAGGCCTGCGCCCGCCGCAGTGGGTCATACATCGCTTTTAGAGATGGCGGTTTTCACCAACGTTTCCGAAGCGGATCTGACCGCCTGGCTGCGCGATTATTCTCTCGGTCAATTGCTGGAATTGCAGGGCATCGCATCCGGCATCGAGAACACCAACTATTTCGTCACCACCAGCAATGGCCGCTTTGTGCTCACCCTGTTCGAGATACTCGGCGCCGACGAATTGCCGTTTTATCTGAATTTGATGGCGCATCTGGCACGGCACGGCATTCCCTGCCCGAATCCGGTTGCAAACCGCTACAATCAATTTTTGGGCACGCTCAATGGCAAGCCCGCCTGTATTGTCAGCCGCCTGAGCGGCAAGTCCACTACCACGCCTGACAATGCCCAGTGTGCCGCCATCGGCGCGATGCTGGGACAGATGCACATCGCCGGACAAAGTTTCTCGCAGACCATGCCGAATCCGCGCGGGGCGGCTTGGCGCGCGGCAACGGCTCCGCAGGTACGGCCCTTCCTGGATGAAAACCAGGCCGCGTTATTGGACAGCGAAGTCACGCTGCACGCACAACAGGATTGGGCATCATTGCCGCAAGGCGTGATCCATGCCGACCTGTTTCGCGACAATGTGCTGCTGGAAGAGAATCGCGTCGGCGGCCTGATCGATTTTTATTTCGCCTGCAGCGATGCGCTGCTCTATGACCTGGCGATCACCGTAAACGATTGGTGCACAAGTACCGATGGCACGCTGGATGCGGCAAAGACACAAACGGTGCTGCGCGCCTACCACACAGTGCGCCCGCTGCTGGATAGCGAACAAAGTGCCTGGCCGCTGCTGTTGCGTGCCGCCGCGCTGCGATTCTGGCTGTCGCGTCTGTTCGACAAGCATCTGCCCCGCGACGGCGAATTGATCAATGCGCACGACCCGCGCCACTTCGAGCGCATTCTGAAGAATCACATCGCCTCAGCGCGGGCAGTTTGGCTGTAACAGTGGGCGCCAAAGGAGACATGATGGAACCGCAACGCTTACCCCTCCGGCAAGGCTGGGAATGGATCAAACAAGGTTATGCGCTGTTTATCAAGGCGCCGCTGCTGTGGATCGTCTTGCTGTTTATCTGCATGGTCGCGGTGGTGGTAATATCCAGCGTGCCCATTGTAGGCCAGCCATTAATGAGCCTGCTGATGCCTGCCATATTGGTAGGTCTGATGGCGGGCTGCCGTGCGCTTAGCCAGGGCGAAGAGCTGGAACTGGCGCATCTGTTCAGCGGTTTCAAGCAGCACACTTCGCAACTGGTCACGCTGGGCGGCATTTCGCTGGTCGGCCAATATCTGATACTGGGTTTGATGATGGCGGTTGGCGGCGCCACACTGGTTGGCGTTCTGATGAGCGGCCAACCGGAAACCGATCCGAACGTGATGGTACAGGCTTTCGCGGGAGCCGGTTTTGCGGTGCTGCTTGGCATAGTGCTGTTCAGCTTGCTGATTATGGCGATGCAGTTCGCGCCGATGCTGGTGTACTTCCGCAATGTCCCGCCGCTGCAGGCGATGAAGCTCAGCTTGCGTGCCTTTCTTTATAACGCGCTGCCGATGCTGTTGTACGGCATGACGTTCGCGCTTTTGGCGATTCTTGCCAGCCTTCCGATGATGCTGGGCTGGTTGGTGGTGTTGCCCATGGTATTTACCACGCTTTATGTCAGTTATAGCGACATCTTTCCTCCGCTGAATGAAACCGTGAGCACACCGCCGCAAAACGATATGTTCAAAAGCGACGAATCGACTTTCAAGTAAGCTGTCTGCGGGACGCGCTCCCTTGATCAGATGGCCGTCAGTTTTGCATATTCCAATGCCAGCCACTTCGGCCCGGTATTGCGAAAATTCACCTGCACGCGCGCATCCGCGCCGCTGCCTTCCATGTTCACGATCATGCCTTCACCGAATTTTCCGTGGAATACCGCCTGGCCGGTACGCCAGCCGGATGCTGTGGCGGAACCCTGCAGCGGCGCGGCAACCGGCATCTCGCGCTGCGGTGAGACATACTGGGAAAAAGCATTTCGCTGGACCACCCTGGGCGTGATCCAATGCAACAGATTTTCCGGCAGCTCGCGCAAAAAGCTCGACACCATGCTGTAACTTGCCTGCCCATGCAGCATGCGCCTCTGCGCGAAGGTGAGGTATAGGCGGCGGCGCGCCCGGGTGATGGCCACGTACATCAGGCGGCGCTCTTCATCCAGGCCGCCATCTTCGCGCTGGCTGTTCTGGTGCGGGAACAATCCTTCTTCCAGACCGGTGATGAACACGGTATGGAATTCGAGTCCCTTGGCGGCATGCACGGTCATCAGGTGCAGCGCATCGTCCTGGTCACCCGCCTGGTGTTCGCCTGCTTCAAGCGAGGCGTGGGCCAGAAACGCGGTCAGGCTGTCGTCCTCGTTTTCGTGCACGAACAATGTCGCCGCATTGACCAGTTCATTCAGGTTTTCCAGCCGCTCTTCCGCCTCACGTTTCTTGGCGCCGGTCTCGTTCTGGTAATGCGCGATCAGGCCGCTGTGTTCCAGCACATGGTCGATGATCTCGGGGAGCGGCAGTTCGCGCGCCGCGCTGCGCATCGATTCGATCAGCGCTACAAATCCCGACACCTTGCCTCCTGCCCGGGCGGCTGCGTCCCAAAGTGTCGTCGAATTCATCCGCGCCGCTTCCTGCAATTGCTCGATGCTGCGCGCACCGATCCCGCGCGTCGGGAAATTAATGATGCGCAGCAGCGCATTGTCGTCGTCGGTGTTTTCCATCAGGCGCAGGTAGGCCAGCGCATGCTTGATTTCCTGCCGCTCGAAAAAGCGCAGCCCGCCATAAACGCGATACGACAACCCGGCGGAAACCAGCGCGTGTTCCAGCACCCGCGATTGCGCGTTGGAGCGGTACAGCAAAGCAATCTCCCTGAGGTTGATTCCCTCGGATTTCAACTGCTGGATCTCGCTGACGATGAAACCGGCTTCTTCCACATCCGTCGGCGCTTCGTACACGCGCAACATCTCGCCGCCGCTTTCCGAGGTCCACAGATTCTTGCCGAGACGGTTCCGGTTGCGGCTGATCAGCGCGTTGGCCGCATCAAGGATATTGCCGTGCGAGCGGTAGTTCTGCTCCAGCTTGATGACGGATTCGACATGAAAATCGCGCAGCAGCTCCTGCATGTTGCCGACGTTAGCACCGCGGAAAGCGTA
>CAZCKZ010000086.1:3473-7581 GCA_964499395.1 uncultured Gallionella sp.
CAGCAATTCGGAAAAATCCACCACGCCTTCGCGCTGGCACTGCGCGTCGTACTCGGCAAACACTTCCACTTTTCGCCGCGTATAGGGATCATATGCTTCCACCTCGTGTGCTCGCAGGCCCTGTTCTTTGCTGCCGCTGATGAAGTTCTGCATCTCGCGCGGCGGATATTTCTCGTCGTCCACGTTCATCGCCTTCATCAGGCGCTTGATCGCGGAAAGCTGGTCGCCGCTGTCGAGTATCTGGAACGTTTGCGGCAGATTCGCCTCGCGGTGATGCGCACGCAGCATGCGGTTGCACAGACCGTGGAATGTGCCTATCCACAAGCCGCGCGTGCTGATCGGCAGCATCGCCGACAAACGCGTGAGCATTTCCCTGGCCGCCTTGTTGGTGAACGTCACCGCGAGAATTGAATGCGGACCTGCCTGTCCGGTGCTGATCAGCCAGGCGATGCGCGTGGTCAGCACGCGCGTCTTGCCGCTGCCCGCTCCGGCCAGAATCAGCGCAGACTGGTACGGTAGCGTCACTGCCTTTCGTTGTTCCGGATTTAGGCCGTTGAGTATATCCATTGCAAATAAAACGGGGAAGCAAACTGACTGTCTGCTTCCCCCGCAGTCCTTTTCAAAAAATCCTACTTCTTCTTGTTTTCGATCATCTCGTGCATGATGGGCGCAAGGATTATTTCCATCGCGTGGCTCATTTTGCCGCCCGGCACGACCAGAGTATTGGCGCGCGACATGAAGGCGTTCGGGATCATGGTGAGCATGTACGGAAAATTCACGCCTTTGGGGTCGCGGAAGCGCACCACCACAAAACTTTCATCCGGTGTCGGAATATCGCGTGCGATAAACGGATTGGAAGTATCTACTGTGGCCACGCGCTGAAAATTGATGTGGGTGCGCGAAAACTGCGGTGTGATGTACTTGATGTAGTCCGGCATGCGGCGCATGATGGTATCCACCGTCGCCTCGGCCGAGTAGCCCCGTTCCTTCCCGTCTCTGTGTATCTTCTGTATCCATTCCAGATTGACCACCGGCACCACGCCGATTCCCAGATCTACATATTCTGTGGCATCGATGCCCTTGGCATCGTCTCTAGCCAAGCCATGCAGGCCTTCGTACAACAAAAGGTCGGAATCCGGCTCGATATCTTCCCAGGGGGTGAAGACGCCTGGCTTCAGATCGTTCGTCTTGAAATGTTTGTTGAGCTCCCCTGCCTCTTCTTCGCTATGCACGTAGTAGCGCCGCTTGCACATGCCGGTTTCGCTGTATGTCTTGAACATAGCTTCGATCTTGTCGAAGTGGTTGGCCTCCGGGCCGAAGTGACTGAAGGTGTTGTTGCCGGCTTTGGCTGCTTTTGCGGCCGCCTCGCGGAACTCCACGCGATTCAGACTGTGCAGACTGTCGCCCTCGATGACCGCCGCGGTGATTTTTTCGCGGCGGAAGATATTTTCAAAAGCGCGTTTTACCGTAGTGGTGCCTGCACCGGATGAACCGGTCACGGCAATCACTGGATGTTTGCTGGACATAGTGAACTCTCCTGAGGATTTATAAAAATAATATTTTTGGATTCTAGCAGAATGCCCCATTGTGGGCTAACGCAAACGCCCGACCGTTGGCAGATTGATGTCCATTTTGTCTTTCAAAGGCACGCCATGCTTGCGAGACTATGTTGTTTACTGAACTTGCAATGTTATCTGCCATGAATGGCTCCCGCGTTTGCCTGGATTCGCTGCGGACCGGCGATACCGCTATAATGCCGTATTGACAAACAAGCAATAGAATCAGCCCACATGCAAGCCAATTATCATCCCGAGAGTATCGAACAACAAGCGCATCAGCACTGGGATAACCGACAGGCCTTCCGGGCCGACGAACAGTCCGCCAAGCCCAAGTATTACTGCCTGTCGATGTTCCCTTACCCGTCCGGCAAACTGCATATGGGTCACGTGCGCAACTACACCATCGGCGATGTGCTGTCGCGCTACCACCGCATGAAGGGCTACAACGTGATGCAGCCGATGGGCTGGGACGCATTCGGCCTGCCCGCCGAAAATGCGGCCATGGCCAACAACGTGCCGCCCGCCGCGTGGACTTACGACAACATCGATTACATGCGCAAACAGCTGAAGCGACTCGGTCTGGGCGTGGACTGGTCGCGCGAAGTGACCACTTGCCGCCCGGAATACTACCGCTGGGAACAGTGGCTGTTCACCCGTTTGTTCAAGAAGGGCGTCATCTACAAGAAGACTTCCTCGGTGAACTGGGACCCCGAAGACCAAACCGTGCTTGCCAACGAACAGGTCATAGACGGACGCGGCTGGCGTTCCGGCGCGCTGGTGGAAAAGCGCGACATCCCGATGTATTTCTTCCGCATTACGCAATACGCCGAAGAATTGCTCGCCGACCTCGATCAGCTCGAAGGCTGGCCGGAACAGGTCAAGACCATGCAGCGCAACTGGATCGGCAAGAGCTTTGGGGTGCGCTTTGCGTTTCCATATCAGCTCGACGGCAAAGTTGAAAAACTGTGGGTCTACACCACCCGCGCCGACACCATCATGGGAGTGACCTTCGTCGCCGTGGCCGCAGAACATCCGCTGGCGACCCGTGCAGCACAGGACAGTCCAGAACTCGCCGCGTTCATCGAGGAGTGCAAGCAGGGCGGCGTTGCCGAGGCGGATATCGCGACGATGGAAAAGAAAGGCATGGATACCGGCCTGAAAGTCGCCCACCCGCTGACCGGCGAGCCGGTGCCGGTCTGGATCGGCAACTATGTGCTGATGGGCTACGGTGAAGGCGCAGTGATGGCGGTGCCGGCGCACGACGAACGGGACTTCAGTTTTGCCAAGAAGTACCGTTTGCCGATCAAGCAATCCATACAGTCCGGAAATGAAACATTTTCTACCGATGCATGGGCCGAATGGTATGCCGACAAGGAACATGGCGTATGCGTTCATTCGGACAAATACGATGGTTTGAACTACGAAGCCGCCGTCGATGCGATCGCAGCCGACCTCGCCGCAATAGGCTTGGGCGACAAGCAGGTGCAGTTCCGGTTGCGCGACTGGGGCATTTCGCGCCAGCGCTACTGGGGCTGTCCGATCCCGATCATCCACTGCGCAAGCTGCGGCGATGTGCCGGTGCCGGACGACCAATTGCCGGTGAAGCTGCCGGAGAACGTGGTGCCGGATGGCGCCGGTTCGCCGCTGGCGAAGATGCCGGAATTTTATGAAACCGCCTGCCCGCAATGCGGCGGCAAGGCCAGGCGCGAGACCGACACGATGGATACCTTCGTCGAATCGTCCTGGTATTACGCGCGCTATGCCAGCCCTGACTGCACCACCGGCATGGTGGACAAGCAGGCTGCCCAGCGCTGGCTGCCGGTGGACCAGTATATCGGCGGCATCGAGCATGCGATCCTGCACCTGCTGTATGCGCGCTTCTTCCACAAGCTGATGCGCGACGAAGGCCTGGTGCCGGGCGACGAGCCGTTCAGGAACCTGCTCACCCAGGGCATGGTAGTCGCACCGACGTTCTACCGCGAAGTCAATGGCGGCAAGAAGCAATGGATCAACCCGGCCGATGTGGAGGTGGAGACCGACGCAAAGGGCCGCCCGGTCGGCGCAAAATTGAAGTCCGACGGCCAGCCGGTGATCATCGGCGGCACCGAGAAGATGGCCAAGTCCAAGAACAACGGCGTCGATCCGCAGGCCATTATCGACCAGTACGGTGCCGACACCGCGCGCCTGTTCATGATGTTCGCTTCTCCGCCGGAGCAATCGCTGGAGTGGTCGGATGCCGGTCTCGAGGGATCATTCCGTTTTCTGAAGAGATTATGGTCATTTTCTTCTGAAAATGAAGCCGTCATTCATGAGGCATTCAAGCAGAAGCGCAACTGGGCCAATTTTAAGGCTAAGTTGCATCCAGATCATAAACAGGCCTGGTATGAGATCAACGCTATATTGAAGCAAGCCGTTTTCGATTTCGAAAAACATCAATTCAATACCGTTGTTGCGGCCGGCATGAAAATCATAAATTGTATGAATAGCATTTCTGCTATGGTTAAGGTCGTTCCCCAAGACACCGCGCCATCAGCTGATGCTCGCAACAT
>CAZCKZ010000087.1:0-7568 GCA_964499395.1 uncultured Gallionella sp.
CCGAACAATGGACTGGTCCTCGGCGGCGACCAGCTCGAGGAAAGGTCGGCCGATCAGTTCATCGACCGGATACCCAAGCATATCTGCCAGACGCTGGTTGACGTAGGCCAGCTGCCCCGCTTCGATAACAAATATCCCGTCCTGCAGACGATCGAGCAGAACCTGGTAACCCTGGCCTGACAGCCATGAAATTTGTTCCAACAGTTCCCCCCGAAAATAAAAACTTAAAAACCGGTTTTTAGCGATAGCCTCTTCCGGAAATGCTCGAATGGTGAGAGAGAATAAATCCTGCCAGTTGGCCAAAACCGCCAACTTGCATGGACTGATTCTAGCGGATTATACAATCCCTGACCTGAAACCGAACGTCAGCTTGAAATCCGTCACTCAAGGCACGGTCAAACGTGCAAGTAATCATGCTTGTTGGCCATCCAGCGTTGCAGATGTGCCCGCGCCGCTTCGGGAAAATCACGCAACAGCTCGTCCGCAACCTGCCGCGCCTGGTTCAACAGTTCTTCATCCGCACTGATGTCGGCGAAACGCAGCATCGCGACGCCGCTTTGCCGCGCGCCGAGCAATTCACCCGGACCCCGCAACTGCAGGTCGTGTTGCGCGATGGCAAAACCGTCGGTACTTTCGTAGATGATTTTCAGGCGCGCCCGAGCCAGTTCGGAAAGCGGTTGCTGATAAAGCAGGATGCACAGACTTTGCGCCGCGCCGCGTCCCACCCTGCCGCGCAGTTGATGCAGTTGCGCCAGCCCCATACGCTCGGCGTGGTCGATCACCATCAGGCTGGCGTTGGGCACGTCCACGCCGACTTCGATGACCGTGGTGGCGACCAGCAGTTGCAGTTCACCCGCCTTGAATGCCGCCATCACGCGCGCCTTTTCGGCATTGTCCAGCTTGCCGTGCACCAGCCCGACGTGCAGCTCGGGAAAAGTTTCGCCGAGCAGTTGGTAGGTTTCCAGCGCGGTCTGTAACTGAAGTGTTTCGGATTCGTCGATCAGCGGGCACACCCAATAGGCCTGCTGCCCCCCCATGCAGGCTGTGCGAACCCGGTCGATCACCTCGTCGCGGCGCTCGTCGCTGACCAGCTTGGTGATCACCGGGGTGCGTCCCGGCGGCAATTCGTCGATCACCGACACATCCAGTTCGGCGTATTAGCTCTTCGCCAGCGTTCATGGATTGGGCGTTGTACTGTAGATCTTGTGATGGGGCTCGTTCTGATTTGATTGCATCGGTACATCCGTGTTCGCAACCTTGTACCCTCCGGGTACGAGAACTTCTGCGAGGCCTTTGTTGCGAAGAGACAAGCGCTGGTGCACGCCGAACTTGTGCTGTTCATCGACGACCGCCAGACCGAGTTTGTGAAAGCTGATCTGCTGCTGAAACAACGCGTGCGTGCCGATGGCAAGCAGCGTTTCGCCGGACGCGATATGTTCGGCGGCGAGTTGTTTGTCTTTTTTCTTCATGCTGCCGGACAACCATACCGGCTTGATTCCGAGCGGTTCCAGCCAGTCGCGCAACTTGAGGTAATGCTGTTCGGCGAGAATCTCGGTGGGCGCCATCAGCGCGGCCTGATATCCGTTCTCGATCGTCTGCAAAGCGGCCAGCGCCGCGACAATGGTCTTGCCGCTGCCGACATCACCGAGCAGCAGGCGCTGCATCGGGTGCGGCTGCGCCAGGTCGCGGCTGATCTCGGCATAGGTGCGCTGTTGCGCTTTGGTCAGCGCAAACGGCAGGGCCTTGATCAGGCGGGCGGTGAACTTGCCATGCGCTGCAAGATTCGGTGCGATACGCTTGCTGCGTTCGCGGTGATGCACGCGCATCGACAGCTGTTGCGCGAGCAGCTCGTCGAACTTGATGCGCCGCCAGGCTGCGTGGCTGCGTTCTTCCAGGGAATTCGCCGAGATGTCCGGTGTCGGGCTGTGCAGCAACCGGATACTGTCGGCGAAATCGGCCAGATTCAATTTTTCCAGCAATACAGCCGGCAGGGTGTCGGGCTGCGGCAGCGTCTCGAGCGCATTGACGATCAGCTTGCGCAATATGGGTTGGGCCAGGCCCGCGGTGGTTGGATACACCGGCGTGAGGCTTTGTTGCAGCGGCGTGTCGTCATCCACCGCGCGGCATTTCGGGTGCACCATCTCCATTCCGTAATACCCGATGCGCGCCTCGCCGACCGCGCGTATCTGCTTGCCGACCGCGAGTTGTTTCTGCTGGCTGGGGTAGAAATTCAAAAAGCGCAGATACAACTCGCCGCTGCTGTCTTCCATGCGGCAAACCAGGGTTCGACGGGGACGAAAGGCGATTTCGCTGTGCGTGATGACGCCCTGCACCTGCACCGTTTCACCGGCCTGCACCGTGGCGATCGGCGCAAGATGTGTCTCGTCCTCGTAGCGCAACGGCAGATGCAGCAGCAGATCGGTGCGGTGATGGATGCCGAGTTTGGCGAGCTTGTTTAAGGTGGCAGGGGAAATTTTGGTCGGTTGCACAACAGCCTATCCCGGTTTCAATTCGAAGGTGAAACAAGGCGACGACGAGCAAATGACGAAGGCAGTGCTTTTGGCATGACCAGGAATGAGCGAGGAAGTCAACGCAGTGTCGCCGATGAAGTGGAAGCGGAATTAATCCTGGATCACCAGCATTCCATCCATCTCCACCAGCGCACCGCGCGGCAGCTCGGCCACACCCACTGCGGCACGCGCCGGATAGGGCGGGCGGAAATAGGTGGCCATGATCTCGTTTACCTTGGCGAAATGTTTAAGGTCGGTGAGATACACGTTGAGTTTCACCAGATCATTGAAGCTGCTGTTGGCCGCACTCGCCACCGCGCGCAGATTCTGGAACACACGGTGGATCTGCGCATCGATACCATCGACCATCTGCATGGTACCCGGGTCCAGCCCGATCTGGCCGGACAGGTAGACCGTATCGCCGACGAGTACCGCTTGAGAGTAGGTGCCGATTGCGGCCGGCGCATCGGGGGTTTGAATCATTTTTCTGTCTGTCATGGTGCGCTCCTTAACAAATGGATCCGCGCCTGAATGGCGCGGATAGTCAACTTTGTGCCCATTATAGCCGTTTAAGGAGGTGCCCTAAGTGATGACGGTGGGCTGTTCGCGCCCGGTTCGCTCGCGCAATTCGGAGATTTGCGATGCGATGCCGATCAGTTTGGCCAGCAATTGTTGCGCGTCGAGGTGATGTCTGGAAACGTCGGGTTCGAAGGACTCCAGATAGATGCGCAGCGTCGCGCCCCCGGTGCCGGTGCCGGAAAGACGGAACACGATGCGCGAGCCATCGGTAAAAATGATGCGCACACCCTGGCCGGTGCTGACGCTGCCGTCCACCGGATCGGTATAGCTGAAGTCGTCGCACATTTTCACCTGAAGTGGCCCGAACTGCGCGCCCTGCAACTCGGCAAAGCGGTCATGCAGCAATTTCATCACACCGTTGGCCGCGTCGGCAGGAATGTCTTCGTAATCGTGGCGCGAATACACGTTGCGCCCGAAACGCGCCCAGTGTTCCATCAAAATGTCCTGTACCGATTGTTTGCGCGCCGCAAGTATGTTCAGCCAGAACAACACGGCCCACAGGCCGTCTTTCTCGCGAATGTGGTCGGAGCCGGTGCCGAAGCTTTCCTCGCCGCACAGTGTCACCTTGCCCGCGTCCATCAGGTTGCCGAAGAACTTCCAGCCGGTCGGCGTCTCGTAACAGGGGATACCGAGTGCCTTGGCGACACGGTCAGCCGCCGCGCTGGTCGGCATCGAGCGTGCGATGCCCGCCAGCCCTTGCCGGTATCCCGGCACCCGGTGCGCGTTCGCAGCGAGTACCGCAAGACTGTCGGAAGGGGTAACAAAAAAATGTTTGCCCAGAATCATGTTGCGGTCACCGTCTCCGTCGGAAGCCGCGCCAAAATCGGGAGCGTCATTGCTATACAGAATCTCGACCAGTTCATGCGCATAGGTGAGGTTGGGATCGGGGTGACCCTTGCCGAAATCCGGCAGCGGTACCGCGTTCATCACGCTGTCCGGCGGCGCACCCAGACGGTTGACCAGAATCTCTTGAGCGTACGGGCCGGTGACCGCGTGCATCGCGTCGAACTTGATACGGAACCCCCCGGCCAGCAGCGCACGGATTGCTGCGAAATCGAACAGCGATTCCATCAGCCCGGCGTAGGCTGCCACCGGGTCGATCACCGACACCGTCATTTCGCCGATTTCATAATCGCCCGTCCTGTCCAGTTCGATATCGACAGCGTCGGCGATGCGGTATCGGGAGATTTTTTTACTCGCCGCGAAAATCGCTTCGGTGACTGTCTCGGTCGCGGGGCCGCCGTTGTTGCCGTTGTACTTGATGCCGAAATCGCCGTCTGGCCCTCCCGGATTGTGGCTGGCAGACAGGATGATGCCGCCGTGGGTGCGGTATTCGCGTATCAGGCAGGAGGCGGCGGGCGTCGAGAGTATGCCGCCCCTGCCGACCAGCACGCGCGCGTATCCGTTGGCCGCCGCCATTTTCAGAATGACCTGGATTGCCTCGCGGTTGTAATAGCGCCCGTCGCCGCCCAGCACCAGCGTCGCACGCGGCGGGGTGTCGATGGTGTCGAAGATGGACTGCACGAAATTTTCCAGGTAGTGCGCCTGTTGAAAAACCGGCACGCGCTTGCGCAGGCCCGAAGTGCCGGGTTTCTGGTCGGTAAATGGGGTGGTTGCAACCGTACGGATCTGCATGATCGTTCCTGCCTTGTTGTCGTGGTTTTAATCTTACCACCGCTGGGCGGAAATTCAGCCTGCGTAACCCCCGACGAGCAGCCTTCCCGTTTACCCCCGGACGGTCTTCGTAACTTCACGGCTGTTGACGCACCATCCAGCGACGATTACATTCGCTGCAACAGCCAAATGAATTATCGATTTCTTATCGGTATTTGCCATGAAAAATCTTGCAGCGCTCGTACTGGCGCTCGCCCTGCTTCCTGCCGTTTCATCCGTTGCCCGGGCAGTCGAAGTCGCGCCTTTCACCGGTCACCGCTACGGCGGCAGCTTCGAGGATACCAATACCCTGTCCGGGTTCGAGCTTGCGGATGCGACCAGCTTCGGGCTGTTGCTCGACTTCGACTTGGAGCCGGACCAGCAGATCGAGGTATTCCTGAGCCGACAGGACACGCAACTGACGACCGCCGGAACATTCACGGGCAATCCGCTGTTCGATCTCACCATCGATTATTACCACATCGGCGGGCTGTACCTGTTGCCGGCCTACGGTCTCATGCATCCGTTCGCGTCAGGCACGGTCGGCCTGACGCGCATGGCGCCAAAACGTTCCGATCTCACCACGGAAAATCGCCTGTCGCTGTCGCTGGGCGGCGGCGCAAAGTTTTTCTTTTCCAAAAACCTTGGATTGCGGTTTGATGTGCGCGCCATCTACACGATGCTCAACGCCGACACCTCCGTGTTCTGCTCGGGCGGATGCACCATCAGGGTCCGCAGCAACGGCTTCGTGCAGATCGAGGCGGGCGCGGGCTTGCTGATGCGCTTTTGAATCGGCACAAGCCGCACTCCCGAACGGCCTTTCCGCCTTTGGCACTATTGACGGTCCACCACCGCGGGTTTACATTGACATCCGTAGCCGGTCGAATTCTTTCCCCATTAATCCAACGGGTCTTCATGACATGAAAAGAATCGCAGCGATATTCGCAGTACTCGCCTTGTTCCCCGCCGTTTCATCCGCATCGCAGGACAGTGACGCGATGAAGGCCAAAACAACTGCAACGCCTGCTGAACCGTCGTCCGGCAGCCGAGTTTATCTGGTGAAAGGCAACGTTTTTGTCACGCAGGGCGGTATTCCCGCACACAAGCTGGTCAATAGCGAGCCCATCGTTTCCAATACAGTGATCAATACCGGTGATGGCAGCGCGGCCCTGCTTAAATTCGAGGACGGCGAGACGGTCACGATGCAAGCCAACTCCATTCTCAATGTGCGCGAATACCTTTACGACGCCAAACGGATCAAGCACAGCAGTATGGTTTTCTCGATGTTCAAGGGTGGAATGCGCTTCATCACCGGGTTGATCGGCAAACTGAACAAACAGGCGTTCAGGCTATCGACACCGAACGCGACCATCGGGATACGCGGGACCGAATTCATGGTAGCCATGGCCGGCCAATCGATGTACAGCCAGGTGTTGAAAGGAAAGATCGCCATGACGAATGCAGCCGGCATGAGGGTTGTCGGGGCAGGCCATACCGCTGTCGTGGCATCTTCCGCCACGCCGGCCTCCCTGGTCTCTGCATCTGCCATCCCCGCCGGCACGTTCAGTGAGTTGCTGTCCATCCCGGTTCAGCCTTCGGCAATCCCGGCTCCTGCACCAGAACCCGCTGCAGCAACGGCTCCTGTTCCGGATGTCCTGCCTGGCACGGCCGGTGCGAGCGCCGCCGCAGGAGCTGCAACAGGCATCGCGGCAGGTGCCATGGCAGGTATGGCGGGCAGCGATTCAGGTTCGGCCGCCGCGGAAACAGTCGTCCCTGCGGCCAGTCCGGAAGAATCCAGCGAATCCGCCAAAGCGGCTGATGCAAACCCTATGGACAGGAACCGCCGGTCCGACGTGGCCGTGACCGGCAAGATCGGCACGCTGGGCCTGGGCGCAGAGCTGGATCTGGGCCTCACCGATAGCCTTGGCGCGCGCATCGGGCTCAACGCGTTCAATTACAACTACAACACCACCTCGAGCACGGTGAATTATGACTTCAATCTGCAGATGCAGACAGTCAGCGCACTGGCGGACTGGTACCCGTTCGAAGGCAGTTTCCGGACCAGCGCCGGCCTGATGTACAACAACAACAAGGTCAGCCTGGGAGGGCTCCCCACCGGCGGAACCTACACTATTAATGGCCAGACCTATCCTGCTGCCGATATCGGTTCGCTGCAGGGCGAAATGTCATTCAACAAAGTTGCGCCCTATATCGGCATAGGCTGGGGCAATCCGGCGGCGAAGAACAAGGGCTGGGGTTTCACATCCGATATCGGCGTACTGTTCCAGGGCAACCCCAAGACCAGCCTGGTGGCAACATGCGGAACCGCAATTGCCGGAACATCAAACTGCACCCAGTTGCAAAGCGATACCGCTGCAGAAAACACCAAGCTGCAAAGCGACCTGAGCAATTTCAAATGGTGGCCTGTGGTTTCGATCGGCATTTCCTATCAGTGGTAAGCCGCAATTCGGCGACAGCAGATCGGCCGGCGCAAATCAAGGGCGGAGAAATCCGCCCTTTTTTTATTTCCCCTGCCGTCGCGTTGCGCGAGCAAAATTCCCCAACTTTTTCAATTCCTGCAATAATCACATGTGGCAATAATTAAAATTGAAAGCGAGCAGGAGAAATGACAAATCAGGATGAATTGAAACGCGCAGTCGCCAAGGCAGCGATCGAATATGTGCCATTCGATTCTATCGTCGGCGTGGGCACCGGCTCGACCGCAAACTTTTTTATTGATGAACTGGCCAAGATCAAGCAAAAGATACGCGGCGCAGTCGCCAGTTCGGAAGCTTCCGCGAAGCGTTTGATGGGACACGGCATTGA
>CAZCKZ010000088.1:0-7531 GCA_964499395.1 uncultured Gallionella sp.
AAGTCAGGCAATTTGCTACTCAACAAGTTGAGTGCAAAGTTGACACAGCCCCAACGGCACATGCAGCCCAAGACTGGCCGGTGGGTGGTGTTGCTGGTATTGAGCGCGGGCTGGACCAATTTCGGCTATGTGCTTGCGGTGTTGTACGGCGAGGTGATGCGCGTACTGCTGCTGTTCTATCTTGCGCCGTTGTGGACCATCCTGTTCTCGTATTGGCTGCTGGGCGAGCGCCTCAACCGCTATGGCTACCTGGTGATGTCCCTGTCATTTTCCGGCGCTGTCGTCATGCTGTGGGAGCCGCAACGGGGGTTGCCTCTGCCGGAAAACTTTGCCGAATGGATCGGCTTGTCTGCGGGCATGGCTTTTGCACTTTCCAATGTCGTATCGCGTCGTGCCGCGCATCTGAGTTTGCAGGCGAAGTCCTACAGCGTCTGGCTCGGCACGTCCTTGCTGACCGCATTGCTGTTGTGTTGGCAAGGGGGGGTGACGGACCGGCTGCAGGCGGTCAGTTTCCAATCCTGGCTGCTGCTCGGGCTGCTGGGTATCGTGCTGTGCTGTTCCACTTTCGCATTGCAATATGCGATTGCCAACCTGCCCGCCAATCGCGCCATCATCCTGTTTCTGTTCGAACTGGTGGTTGCAGCGATTTCGTCATATCTTCTCGCCAATGAAACGATGCAACTGCGTGACTGGCTGGGTGCATTGCTGATCGTCTCTGCCGGCCTGCTTTCTGGAAAAATACTCACAGGGACAAAGCCTTAGCGTGAAACGCAACAGTGTATTTTTGTTGAATACAGCAAGTACGGTTTTTCCAAAATCCGGCGTTATCATGTACTATGCTGTGAATATCGATTGCAATGAATTTACCTGGCAGGCAATAGGTCGTTTTTTTGAAAATGAGCAATATTCCAACATCCGCCGAGATCAACAACCTGTTCGCCAACAGCGAGCCGGGCACTGTTTGGACCAATGCGGCCAGCATTTTCACCCGCATCAACCCAGGTTATGACACTTCATTAATCAAAACGGTATTTGATGACGTCATGTGCCTGTTCCGCGGTAATTATCCCGGTTACAGCGCTATCAAGACACTCTACCATGACAAGACCCACACGCTGGACGTATTCCTGTGTGCCGTAAGGCTGATGCATGGCGTGTATCTTTCCGGAAATCGCCTGAGCGACGATGAAATGACGCAGATCATGATCGCTGCACTGATGCACGATATCGGCTATTCTCAGCTGAATGGCGAGGAAGGCGGAACCGGCGCGCAATATACCCGGACCCATGTCATACGCGGCATCGCTTTCATGAAAAAATACATCGCCGAAAGGCATCTTCCATCCGGTTATGCGGCTGTACTGGAGCCAATGATGGCGGGTACCGATCCGGCACTGAAGTTTTCACTGATCGAATTCCCGGACGAACGCACGCGCCTGCTCGGACAAATCGTCGTCACCGCCGATCTGACCGGGCAAATGGCCGACCGCACCTATCTCGAAAAGCTGCTGTTTCTGTACCTGGAGTTCAAGGAGGCGCATTTCGGAAATTACCAGAACATGTTCGACCTGTTGCGCCAGACCAACACGTTCTATGGAGTAACCCGGGAAAAGCTCGACGGCGCTCTGGATGGCATGTACCGTAATCTGAGCCTGCACTTCAAAGACGTGATGGGTGTCGAGAACAATTACTATCTCGAGGCGATCGAGAAAAACATTGCCTACCTGTCGAAAGTGATCGAGCACGACGAGAAGTATCTTTCGATGCTCAAACGCGGCGGAATTGCCGAGAAATCACAATCCCTGGACGCAGGCCTTTGAAGTCGGTTTCGAATGTTTGGCAGGCGTTCCGCCCAACGGCTTCAGCAACCTGTCATGCATGATTCCGGCTGATCACGCCACCGTCACATCCTTGGCCAGATAAACATCCTGGATCGCGTTGAGCAATGCAACGCCGTCCTGCATCGGTTTCTGGAACGCCTTGCGCCCGGAGATCAGGCCCATCCCGCCGGCGCGCTTGTTGATCACCGCAGTGCGAACCGCCTGGTGCAAGTCGTCCTTGCCGGACGCGCCCCCGGAATTGATCATGCCGACGCGGCCCATGTAACAGTTCGCCACCTGGTAGCGCACCAGGTCGATCGGGTGGTCTGTGGTCAGTTCGCTGTATACCTTGGGGTGGGTCTTGCCGAATTTGATCGCGTTATAGCCGCCATTGTTCTCGGCCATTTTCTGCTTCACGATGTCGGCGTTGATCGTGACAGCAAGGTGATTTGCCTGACCGGTCAGGTCTGCGGCAACGTGGTAATCCTTGTCGGCAGTCTTGAAAGCAGGGTTGCGCAGATACGCCCAAAGTATGGTGGCCATGCCCAGCTCATGGGCATGCTCGAATGCTTCCGAGACTTCCTGAATCTGCCGGCGTGAATGTTCGGAGCCGTAGAACACCGTCGCACCGACCGCCACCGCACCCATGTCGAAGGCCTGATCCACGCTGGCAAACAGCGTCTGGTCGAATTCATTGGGGTAGGTCAGCAGCTCGTTGTGGTTGATCTTCACGATGAACGGGATCTTGTGCGCGTAGCGGCGCGCCACCGAACCCAGCACACCGAGCGTAGAGGCCACGCCGTTGCAGCCGCCCTCAATGGCGAGCTTGACGATGTTGTCCGGATCGAAATAGATCGGGTTGGGCGCGAACGATGCGCCGCCGGAATGTTCCACGCCCTGATCCACCGGCAGCAGCGAGAGGTAGCCGGTGTCGGCCAGCCGCCCCTGGCCGTAGAGCGCCTGCAGACTGCGCAGCACGCCGGGCTTGCGGTCCTTGATCGCGACCACGCGATCCACGTAATCCGCACCCGGCAGGTGCAGCGATTCTTTGGGGATTCCTGCACAGCGATATTTCAGCAAGTGTTCCGCTTCATCACCAAGCAATTGCACGATGTTCGTCATGATTCCGCTCCCTGTGGTTGAAATGAATGTCTTATGTTACTCCTGTTGCGGCACAATAAAATCCATACCTCGGGGTATAATTTCGCCCAGTTTCAATGCTTGCAATCATACGGAATGACAACTCAAATAAAACCTCTGGCCATCGGCACGCCGCTCACTTCTTCAGCAACCCGCGTCATGCTGCTCGGCAGCGGCGAATTGGGCAAGGAAGTCATCATCGCACTGCAGCGCCTTGGCGTGGAAACCATTGCCGTTGACCGCTATGCCAACGCCCCCGGGCAACAGGTCGCGCATCGTGCCCACGTCATCAACATGGCAGACGGCGCTGCATTGCGTGCCTTGGTCGAACAGGAGAAACCGCTTATCATCGTGCCGGAGATCGAGGCCATCGCCACCGACATGCTGGAGCAGATCGAGCGCGAAGGATTGGCGCGCGTCATCCCCACCGCGCGCGCCGCACGGCTGACCATGAACCGCGAAGGCATACGCCGCCTGGCAGCGGAGATACTGAGCCTGCCCACTTCCCCGTATCGTTTCGCCGACAGCCTGGACGAGATGCGCGCCGCCATAGAGCATATCGGCTATCCGTGCATCGTCAAGCCGGTGATGTCATCGTCCGGCAAGGGGCAATCCAGAGTTGAGAGTGAAGCCGAAGTGGAAGCGGCATGGGAATACGCGGCCAGCGGCAGCCGTGTGAACCAGGGCAGGGTGATCGTCGAAGGCTTGGTCCAGTTCGATTATGAAATCACCCAGCTCACCGTGCGCGCGATCGGCGAGGATGGCAGTATTGAAACATATTTCTGCGATCCCATCGGGCACGTGCAGGTGCACGGCGATTATGTCGAAAGCTGGCAACCGCAAGCCATGTCGGAACTGGCCTTGCAGCGCACGCACGACATTGCCAAACGAGTGACCGACGACCTTGGCGGCCTGGGCATCTTCGGCGTGGAATTGTTCGTCAAAGGCAACCAGGTCTGGTTCAGCGAAGTCAGCCCGCGTCCGCACGATACCGGCATGGTGACCATGTGCTCACAGGTACAGAACGAATTCGAGCTGCACGCCCGCGCGATACTCGGCCTGCCGGTGAATGTGAGTCTGCGTGCACCCGGTGCGAGTGCGGTGATCTACGGGCAGCATGAAGCGAAAGGCATCGCTTTCGAAGGCGTGGCGGAAGCCTTGCGCGTACCCGGCAGCGATGTGCGCCTGTTCGGCAAACCGGAATCCTTCAAGAAGCGCCGCATGGGCGTGGCACTTGCCACCGGCAAGGATACCGGCGAAGCCAGGGAGAGAGCGAAGTTGGCAGCGAGCAAGGTTGTGCCGGTCAAATCGTGATGATCACCGGAATTCTTCACGCCTCGTTTTTGACTTCCGACCTGGCCAAATCGCGCGTCTTTTACGAAGGCGTACTCGGTTTGCATCCCGACCCCAAGCGCCCTGCGATGAACTACGACGGCGTGTGGTACGACGTGGCACCGGGCCAGCAGATTCATTTGATGGTGTTGCCCAATCCGGACGCCGGTTTGTTGCGCCCGTCCCACCCGCAAGGGGCACGCCGTGGTTGTAAGGGGCTTAAGCCCCAACAACACACGCAGCACGGCGGACGCGACCGGCATGTCGCGCTGGCGGTGGATGATCTTGCGAAGCTGGTGGAAAAACTGGATCAGGCGGGGATCGTTTGCACGCTCAGTTCGTCAGGCCGCCGGGCGTTGTTCTGCCGCGACCCGGACGGGAATGCGCTGGAGTTTATTGCGGCTTGATAACACGTGTGCATGCCTCAATCGACCGCCGGGTTTCGGCATGGGTATTGCTGGCAATTTACCCGATTGCCTTTCCATGCAGCCGTGCCAACTGTCTGCTCTGCATGGAAATTACTGGCTATGATATGGATGCAAATCACGGCGCCGGATTCGGGTACACCTTGTGCACCGCCTCGATCTTCTCCAGCACCTCTGCCGATAACACTACGTCGGCACTGTCAAGATTTTCTTTCAGCTGATGCAGGTTGGTTGCGCCGACGATCACGCTGCCAGTGAACCAGCGGGTGCGTGCAAAGGCCAGCGCCATCGTCGCCGGAGTTAACCCGGCTTCCTGCGCGATGCGCACATATTCTTTGCTTGCCGCGGGCACATTGGGTTTTGCGTAGCGCTGGCCAAATCCGGGGAACAGTGTGATGCGTCCCGATGCATTCGGGTCGGCGAGATATTTCCCGGTCAAATGACCGAATGCCAGCGGGCTGTATGCCAGCAAGCCAACCTTGGTGTGATGGCAGACTTCCGCGAGGCCGGTCTCGAAACCGCGATTCATCAGGTGATAGGCGTTTTGCACGGTGATGATTTTCGGCAGCCCCATTTTTTCCGCACACTTCACGAATTCGCTGACACCCCACGGGGTTTCGTTGCTCAGTCCGATGTGGCGGATCTTTCCTGCCTTGACCATATCTGCCAGCGCTTGCAGTTGTTCGGCAATCGGCACGGTGTCGTGCTCCTCTGCAATGTCATAACTGGTCGCGCCGAACATCGGCACATAACGGTCCGGCCAATGGATCTGGTAGAGGTCGATATAGTCGGTCTGCAAGCGCTTCAGACTGCCCTCTATCGCAGCGGTGATGTGTTCGCGGTTGACGTGCGGGCCGTTGCGTATCCAGGCAAATCCGCGCGATGGTCCGGCGATCTTGGTAGCGACGACCAGTTCATTGCGGCGCTGGTGTTTCAGCCATGAACCGATATAACCCTCGGTGAGCCCCTGTGTTTCGGCGCGCGGCGGAACCGGATACATCTCGGCGGCATCGATGAAGTTCACCCCGAGCGATACCGCCAGATCGAGTTGTTCGTGAGCTTCGGCCTCGCTGTTCTGCTCGCCGAAGGTCATGGTACCGAGGCACAACGCCGACACGTTCAAATCGCTAGCACCCAATTGCCTGAGTTCCATATTTGCTCCTTTAAAATCTCCGCGGCTATTTTAATTCAGATCAATTATTTGGTTCTCGGCTGAGTTATGCGCTGAAATGTATTAAGAATAATAATGCCGCTTGTTCCTCATATTGTACTGTTTTGTCAGGTATTCGCCCATCAAGTCACCGAAAAGTCGCCATAGTCTTGCATCGCAAGTCTGCGACAGCTCATCATAATTGCGTTGCATTTGCGGCTTGTGAATACTCGATAACAAACGTATATTTTTTATTCCAGCGACTGCTTCCGGGATGTCTATTACAATTACCAATATTCTGCTTGGTGACGCAAACGGAATTTCGGTATTGTCTTCAATATACTAATATTGACTCATTGCTTAGCAAAATGAAGAACTGACAGCAGAAAAAACTGCCTTGGGCGGTCTTAAAGACTGCGCATATGAAAAAGGATGCAATATGAGCGAGAAGTCAAACGATCAACAACCAATGCTGAAAACTGCGGAGGATAAACCCTCCCACTCGACTGAAATCTGGAACGGAAAAACTTACCAAACGGATAAGATCCCCAATGGCTTGATGTCCGATTACGAGCGCATCTTTGCACCATTTCGGGAGCAGGCAGTTCGGGTGTTGGAAATCGGCGTGTACAAGGGGGGCTCATGCAAGCTGTGGAGTGATTTCTTCCCTCATCCCCAGAGCCAGATTATTGGCTTGGACCTGATACTGCCTGAGAGTGATGTATCCGCAGATATCGAACCGAGGATTATCCTAAAGCAGTGTGACCAGAACGATGCCGCAGGCCTGAAAGCGATCGCCGAAAGCTTTGGACCCTTCGATATTGTCATCGACGATGGCTCGCACCGATACAATGAGACTTTGAACTGCATTCAGGTGTTATTGGGATATGTGCGTCCCGGCGGATATTACGTTATCGAAGATTGGGGCGTGGGTTATTGGAAAGACAGGCAGCATATTTTCGGAAGTGAGAATGGGAATACGATGGTGACGTTGATCACATCCATTATGCAAAGCATTCCGGATATTCCCATCGCCGGGTATGAGATAATTCTGGACACACATAAGTGTCTCGCGTTTTTCAGGAAAGGTGCCCCTTGGCAATCATGAAGGAATGGTCGACCGCTGCACTGCAGTCAGGCACCTCATTCATCAGACGAAGCGTGCTGCGCTTGTAGGGGGTGAACTATTAAGCGAGTTCCGCTTTATGACAGCGAAATAATCCGGGGTTTACAGCTGGATTATTCAAAATTCTGACATTCGCGATATTGGCTTTCGGTGACTCACCCCCCTAAATTGGTAAGTAGCAAGACTGACACTGATATAACCGATTATTTTATATTTCACAATTGCAATGCTTCGATTCGTGCCCCGTTTGATGTCGGCTTCGCCGTACTAGCATCTGCCGGATGAATATCCCCGTCCTGTTTGTTTCACATGGCGCCCCGACCCTGCCCCTCGAGCCGGGAGAGACCGGCGCTGCCTGGCGCAAGCTGGGCGAGCAGATGCCAAAACCTTCCGCAATCCTGGTGATCTCCGCGCATTGGGAATCCCACATTCCGACCGTCAGCCGAGCCATGCATCCGGAAACCATACACGATTTCAGCGGCTTTCCTGCGGAACTGTACAAGTTGCAATATCCTGCGCCCGGCGCACCGGAAACGGC